>DATNKY010000770.1:0-2001 GCA_035603155.1 Solirubrobacteraceae bacterium | reverse complement strand
GTCCTACCTGGAGAACCTCGAGTCCATGCAGCGGGTGCACGTCGACGCGAGCTTCGGCTCGATGCCTGTCGACGCTGTCTCCACGACGCAGGTAGAGGGGCTCATCACAAGCCTGTTGCGCAGCGGCCGCTCACCCAAGACAGGCCGCAACGTGATCACGTTTCTGTACTCGATCTTCGAGCATGCCATCGCAAACGGATGGTGCCGCGACAATCCGGTGCGACGTGCTGCACGACCCAAACGGCGCCGGTCGGGAGACGCGAGGCCCGATCTCCAGTTTCTCAGCGTCTCAGAGCTCGAGGCAGTCCTCCGAGGGATCCCCGACGAAGTCGTCCACCGTCAGCCAGCGGCGACTCGCCGCGGCCGTCGCGGGCCGGCTCCTCCGCCGCCGCCGGACGTGCTCGGTCCGGTGCTTCGCGTCGTGATCCTCACTGCCGCGATGACCGGCCTCCGTCAGTCCGAGCTGCTCGGGCTGCGCTGGCGAGACGTCGACTGGGGCGCTCAGCGAATCCGCGTGCGCAACGCATACGTCCGCGGCGAGCACTCCAGCGAGGGCAAATCTGATCTGTCGACGAGCAGATCGGTGCCGATGGCTACCCGCCTGGCCCGTGAGTTGGATCGGTGGTCTACTCGCACGGCATACCGCTCAGACGACGATCTCGTCTTCGCGCATCCTCAGACCGGTAACCCGGTCGATCGCAGCAAGCTCACCAGGCGCTTTCAGGATGCCTGCCGGCTTGCCGGCGTCCGCGTGATCACATTCCACAATCTGCGCCACACGTTCGGAACTCGGCTCGCGGCCAATGGGGAGCCGCTCCGCTCGATCCAAGAGTTCCTTGGCCACGCGGACGCCAAGACGACCCAGATCTACACCCACTACGCGCCAGCGGCGCACGAGGTCGCGCGAGTCGATGCGGCGTTTGAGAACCAACTGGAGGTCGATGCGAACACGCGTTCGCGGTCCAATTTTCGGTCCAAATTGAGCGAAACTCAGCACAAGTCAGAAGCTCAAAACCCAGTAGAACCGGGGGGATAGAAGTAGGGGAGACCCAGACCTTCGGGCTGGGGGCCGGGCGGTCGCAGGTTCAAATCCTGTCTCCCCGATCACTGGCCCCTCGATGATGGAGGAGCCAGCTAGGACCTGGATTGGCCGGGAATCCTCAGAAGCCACAAGGGATTCCGGCACCGAGGCGTTTGAGCGAACCATTGGTTCGCTCGGACACCTCGGTCAACAGAGCCAGAACTGCGTCCGTGGTTCCGGCTCGCCTGCTGTCCCGCAGGTCACGTCCATACAATGGCTCGGACCTGTCCCACTACTCGCGGCACATGCTCCGAAGCGCGCACGTCGGGCCGCGCGCGACGGCTCAGCTGGTGTCGGTCGAGCGCACCCGAAGGGGTTGATCTGATGAACGGAGGATCTTTCTCATACGCCGGGGCGTCTAACCCGGGGCCAATCGAAACGGGAGCCCGTGCGGCTGCTGACGAAGCGGCTCGGGACGCGCTGCGACACCCCGACGACGACGATCCCGGCGACACGGACGGCGACGCGGGCGGCCTGCTGGTGCGCCTGCGGCGGCTTCTCAGGCGTCGTCGTAGCGCTCGATCGGTCAGCTGAGCGCCTACGAGGTAAACGTGCCGGCAGAACGCAGCACGTTGAACGTCACCTTCCACCGCAGACGCCAGTGCCGACAATGGGTACACGTTCTACCTCGTCGACCCCGGCAGGGATCGGCGCTTGTGACCTTCGGTTACGGGAACGATTCAACGGCGCTGCTTTGTGCGCTTAGACCTGTGTCCGGGTGAAGGTCAGGCGGCGCCGCCGCTCGATACGGGAGTGCTCGTAGAACGCCTTCTGTTGTGGTGCGCACTAAGACTGCTGTCGAGCTGGCTCCCTGGAGCGAACCTGGGGCAGTCGTACCCGCGCCGGAGACGACATCATGGGCGTGATGATGCGCAGTGCTTGTAGCGGAACCCAGGTTCCCGTAGCCACGGCTCGTCGCG
>DATNKY010000527.1:0-2476 GCA_035603155.1 Solirubrobacteraceae bacterium | reverse complement strand
CTGGTCGTGGCCGCTTTACGCCTATTGCAGGAGCGAAACGTCGCCGCCGCGGGTGGCCGCTTCAGCGGCATTGCGCGATCTCGGGGGCCGGTTGAGATGGCCGCTTCCGGCGTTCTGCTTGCCGCCCGAGCGGGTTGCGGCTAGCAATCTCGGCTGCTCGGGACAGACTCGTGGTCACGCGAGAGCGGGTCTCGGGGCGAAAGGCGTGCTGGGCCGAGCGCGATCGCGAGCTCGATGCGTCGACCTGACGGGCCTTCTTTGAGATATCAGCTGGAGTCCGTGGAAGGGTGCAGCGACGGCTCGGGGGCGGGAGCGAGCGGCACGAGCAGGCTGACACTCGTAGGACCGCCTGGAGGTGAGCTGATGGTGAATGTGCCTCCAACGGCGAGTGCGCGGTCGGCGATCGCCTCGAGTCCGCCGCCGGCGGTCTGCCGGGCCCCCCCCGGCCCGTCATCGGTCAGATCCACGCGGAGGCTGTCGTCAACGACAGCCATGCTGAGTTGAGCCGATTGTGCGCCGTGCGCGCTCGCGTTCGCGAGGCCCTCGCGGACCATTTCGTAGGCCGAGATCTCGACCGCCTCGTCGAGGCGCCCGACGGGTTGATCGATGTGCACCGTGACCGGGACGTCGTTCGTGTCGAGGAGCGAGTCGAGCGCCGCCGCGAGGCCGTGCTCGGCGAGTGTGGCGGGATGGATGCCATGGGCGATCCCGCGGACCGTCGCGGCCAGCTCTTGCAGCTCTTGTAACGCGTGGTCGATTCCCTGCCTCGGGGTTTGGAGGCGCGCGAGCTGCAGCGCGAGGGCGACGCCGAGAAGGCTCTGCTGGGCGCCGTCGTGAAGGTTGTGCTCGATCTGTTCGCGCTCCCGGTCGCCGAGCTCGATCAGTCTCACGCTGGCCTGGCGGCGATTCGCGAGGTCGTACAGCGCTGCCGCACGCAGCCGCTCGTTGTCGAGGGCCAGGGTCGACGCCGCCCCGAACACGGCGTGTAGGGCGCCGGTCGAGAACGCTCCGCGGCGGTGTGCGACGACGGCGACAACCTGGTCGGCGACGCTGAGGTCGGTGTGCTCGTCCGCCTCGATGTCACGCGGGGCGACCGGCACGCCGAGGGTGTCAACCAGCACCGCCGCGTCTGACGGGTGACGGTAGGCGAGCGTCAGTGTCTGATCGCCGAGCGCCAGGCGTAAGCAGCGCTCGAGGCCGAGCTCCTCGGCGGCTCGCAGGTCGCGCAGGAGTCGATCGAGGCGGACCCGGGCTGTGAACGGTCGACTCAGTTCGTACGCAATCGCGGCGCCTGTGATCAGCACGCAGCTCGCCACTGCGGCGTGGAGGACGCGCAAAGTCGGCGCCTGGGGGTCGTCGCTGGCAAACGTCAGAGTCACAACTCGCAACGCGCTGACGGCGACAGCGCTCACGGTTGCTGCGAGGATCACGCGCGTCGTGTAGCCGTTGCGGATGTCGCGGATCGCGACCAGGCACCAGGCGAGGCATGCCGCGCTTTCGGCGAGCCGCAGCACGACCGCGACGCTGTGCAGGTTCGCCACCAGCAGCGGGTTCTGGAGACAGTCTCGCTGGCAGGAGAGGTCGAGATACGGGTCGTAGGTCACGACGCTGGCCACCGCAGCGGCCACGCTCACGCTCAGAAGCACGCGGGTTAGCGCGATCAGCGCCCGGGAGCGTTTGATACCGGCGACCGCTGGAGCGAACGCGATCGTCGCCGGCAGCAGCGGGACGGCTGCAAATCCGAGGGCCTGGAGACCTGGGCTCAGGCCATGGCCGATCCACGCGTCAGCCAGTAGCGCAGTGGCCGTCACCCCGCACGCGATCACCGCGTTCGATGGTCTGCCGATCAGCGCGGCCGCGAAGCACGAGCCTGCGATACCGACCGCGGCGGCGAGATCCAGCACCAGCAGCCATGGGACGGCGATGTACTCCTGCACCGGCGAGGCTATGTACGGCGACACGACCACGATCGTCGACAGGCCGGTGGCGGCAAACACAATCGCGGCCGCCGTGAGGATGCGACGCCACGTCATACGGGCAGGCTCACGACCACTGCCGTCCCACCCCCGGTCCGGGTGGTGAGATGGACGGTTCCCCCGATCGCGTTCGCGCGTGCCGCGAGCCCGGACAATCCTCGGCCCTTGGCATCGGCACCGCCGACACCGTTGTCGCGCACCGTCGCGGTCAGCGTGCCGGACACCTCGCGGACGACGACGCCCACGTGACTGGCCTGGGCGTGTTTGATTGCGTTGGCGATGGCCTCGGCGCAGGCGTAGTAGGCGACGAGCTCAACCTCGTCGGGATACCGGGTCGGCGGGGCGTCGATGCTCACTGCGGGCGCTGACGCTCGCGCCAGGCCGACGAGCGCGAGCGCGATCCCGCCTGAACGCACCGCAGCAGGGTGAAGTCCACTCGCCAGTTTCCGCAGCTGCACGACCGTCTCCGATAGCTGGTCTGAGGCCGGCGCGGTGGCCTT
>DATNKY010000758.1:0-2545 GCA_035603155.1 Solirubrobacteraceae bacterium | reverse complement strand
CGGCTGTCGCGTCGAGATCAACAGCCCCCGATGGATCGGAGCAAATCACCCCGTACACCCGGCGCGCGTTCTCGACTGAAAGGAGCCCTGCCTCGACGTCGCCTGCTACAGCAGAAGGATGGCGGCGCAGCGGATCGCCCCATCCCGCCGCGGTCGGTGACACCCATTCCCACGCGAATCCGGGCGGGAGGTCGAGCGGCGGCCCTTTGAACATCACGGGAAGTTCGTCTCCGCCGATCTTGTCGAAGTCCTGCGGGACCTCACCGGTCGCAAGCCGTGCCGAGACGTCTGTGCCAGAACGCATCCGGAAAGCGCCGCGGCTGCCTGGGTTCGCGCCGAGCTGGCCTTGGCCCTTGGCGAACGACTCGTTCCCGTACAGGTGCATCTGCACGAACGGGCTGTTCCAGGGGATAGTCGCCTCGATGAAGCCGAGCCCTCCGCGGTGCCGGCCGGCGCCATCCGCCCCCACGGGCAGCAGCCGGCGATACAGGTACAGGATCGGGTATTGACCCTCGAGGTCCTCGACGTTGTAGGCGATCCCCTCGGGGATCCAGTAGTGGCCGCCGGCGTCGGTGCCGTCGCGCTCGCGCTCGCCGCCGAGGGCGCCCATCATCCCGTTCGTGTTGATCAGCATGAACGGGTTCCCGTCCGCATCGAGCCCGCCGCCGATCGCGCCGTAGAAGTGGGGCAGGTTCGGTCCGATCGCCCGTGCGGCGATCGAGTAGTCGGACGCGCACGAGAGCATCTTTCCTACGGCGATGGCAGTGCAGTTGAGGATCATCTCGTTGGTGTATGCGCCCGAGGGGCTGACCGCCGCCGGGTGGTCGGCGCACGACAGCAGACCTGGCTCGGGCCGGACCTCGATGATCCGGTGTGCGCCCCCGTATGCTCCTGCCAGGTCACCGACCATTTGCGAGCAGACAGCCGCCTGAATGGCTCCGGCGAACGCGGCGTACGTGATGTTGATCGAGCCCGCCTGCGGGTCGGTGCCGACGTTGTCGACGATCAGACTCGAGCCGCGCTTGGTGACGTTGACCTGGTAGGCGTAGATGCCGGGATCGCCGGGCAGCGCGGCCTCGGTGAACGCTCGGTGGCTCCAGCGGCCCTCCGGGACGCTCTGAAGCCGGGCCCGCATCAGCGCCTCTCCGCCATCGATCATCGACCGCATCACGGCCTTGACCGCGGCCGGGCCGTACCGGTCGTTGAGCATCCGCAGCCGCGCGATCGTTCCGGTTACGCCGGCGATCGCCGCCCGGAGGTCCATCTTCACCGCCGGCGGCACGCGGCTCTGGCGCGCGAACACCTGCTCGACGTCATCGCGCAGCGAGCCGTTCTCGACGAGGCGGATCGGCGGGAAGCTCGGTGGGTCCATCCACGCGTCCGTCGCGGTGATGCAGAAGGATCCCTGGACCGATCCGCCGACGTCCGCCAGATGCATCGAGTTGCCGATCCAGCAGAAGATCTCGTCGGCGACGAACACCGGCGCGTAGACGCACGTGTCCGGCTGATGCGGCGCGCCGACGTACGGGTCGTTGCAGAGGAAGATGTCGCCCGGGCGGATGCCCGGGTTGGCTGACCGGTTCTCGAGCGTCCACTTGACCGTCAGGCAGTGCGAGGTCGAGAAGTACTGGAGATTCGGACCGAGGCACACGAGGTCGCCGTCCTCGGTCAGCACGCTCGCCTGGTAATCGCGAGTCAGCATCGTGACTGGGGAGACGCACAGGCGCTGGATCAGTTCCGCGTGCTCGAAGTTCGCGTTCAGCAGCGCATAGCGCACGACCTCGGCGGTCACCGGATCGACCTCGGGCGCCTGCTCGGTCGAGAGCTTCACCGAAGGGTCGATCGTCAGCTGCTTGGGCGGGATGTACGAGCGGGCGACCCCGTCCCAGAAGCCATCGGGTCGCTCGGCCGGAATCTCATGAGTGCGGGCCGCTTCCGTAGTCGCCATCGTTCACGCCTCCAGGTCGAGCAGCAGGTTGTCGGTTCGGGCCTCGCGGGTGAGCCGCTGGCCGGGCGCGACCGGCACGGTCGTGTACGCGAGCTCGATCACGGCGGGCCCGCTGATCGTCTGGTCGCCCGCGAGGGCCGTGCCGTCGTAGATGGGGGTCTGTAGCTGTCCGTGACCCGGCCAGTGGACATCTCGCGCCGCTCGCGGCCGGGCGGGGTCGGGCGGCGGCTGCGCGTGCACGTCGCGGACGTCCCCCGGGACGCGGGCTTCGACCCGTACCGCGAACACCTCGACGGCCTGAAACAGCGCCTTTGCGAATGCACCGAACTGACGCTCGTACTCGGCGTGGAAGTCCGTCAGCAGCTGTGCGCAGGTGGCCTCATCGATTGGTCCGTCTGCGATCGGCACCGGAACCGACTGGAGCAGCTGCTCGGCGTAGCGCATCAGCGCGACCCGTCGCAGCTCGGGCTGGCTCCCGCGCATCGCCGCTGTCGCGCTCGCATCCGCTTGGTCGACGGCGGCCCGCAGCTCCCTCGGATCGAGTGGACTTCGCGCGCGGCACTCGACCTCGTGGTGCTGGACGAGGTCGCCGGCTGC
>DATNKY010000150.1:0-3629 GCA_035603155.1 Solirubrobacteraceae bacterium | reverse complement strand
ACAGTCTGCTCGAAAACAGCCAGCGCTTCCCCCTCGATCCCGCGATAGCCGGCGAGCGACAGCCTTCCGATCGCCAACGGTTCGGTTCCTGTCGCGACCGCGATGCCGTCGGCTTCGTCGAGCAGGGCGCTCGCTGCGTCCAGATTGCCCTCCGCGCAGCGCAGGTGCGCGAGATGGTTCAGGGCGATCGGGAGCATCCCGAGGGCGCCGGCCTCGCGCGCTAGCTGAACGCTTCGAGTGGCAAAGTAGGACCAGACGTCATCGGCGAACAGTTCCGGCGCCACACGCCGCGCGAGCCAGGGCCACCGGACGCTCACAGTGTTCCGCTCGCCCTCCTCGCGAAGCGCGGTCAGGGCACGCCGCAACGCGGGCGCTCCAGCCGCGTAACCGGCGGTGAATCGAACCGCAAGCCCGTCGACCAGCAGATCCACCGCACGAGGCTCATCCGGTGGGCGCGGCGCCGCAAGTGCCGCGCGGGCGACCTCCAGCATCCCGGGGCCGACCCTGCCGGCTGCGCTCGCCGCTCGCAACGCCGTCAAGTAGGCATCACGCGACAGAGAAACGTCGAGCGGTTCAAGCTGCCTGGCCGCCTCCAGGAGAAGCGGCAACGCGTCAGGGGTGCGCCCCAGATCGACGATCTCGCCGTGGAGCAGCTTCAGCCGGGCGCGGTCCAGCGCGTCCAGCGGCCCGGCGGCCGCCGCCGCAAGCAGCGTCAACGCATCCTGGGAGGCGCCGGCCAGGTGCTTGCCAGCAGCCGCTTCCAGCGCGAGGTGGGCCCGGCGGGTCGGGTCGGGTGTGAGCGCCGCCGATCGCTCCAGGAATGCGGCGGCCGCCGCGAGCCCGCCCCGCGCGCGGGCACGCTCGGCGGACTGCTCGAGCTCGAGGGCGATGCCCTCATCGGGCACCGCGATCGCGTGCGCGCGATGCCAGGCTCGGCGATCCGGGTCAAACTCGGGATCCGTGGCTGCCGCCAGCGCTCCATGTGCGGCACGCCGCTCGTCGGGCCGCGCCGCCCGGTAGATCGCTGAGCGCAGCAGAGGATGGCGAAAGGTGACCCGCTCGCCCCGCTCCAACAGACCGTCAGCCTCAGCGGGAGCCAGGTGATCGATCGCCACGCGGGTCTGCTCCGAGGCCCGCACGAGCAACCCGGACTCCCCCGTGGGATCGGCCGCCGCCAAGAGCAGCAGCCGCCGGGTTTCGGTCGGCAGCTCGAGCACACGCCGCCGGAAGCTCGCTTCGATCCGGCCTGGCAACGATCCGGCGCCCGGGAGCCCGAAACCTCCGGCAGGTCCCTCCGCGGAGAATTCGCGCGACAGCTCGAGCAGTGCGAGAGGATTGCCCCGTGTCTCGGCAAGTATCCGGGCCAGGACGCGCTCATCCACCGGAGCAGCGACGACCGATGCGAGCAACTCACGGGCAGAGGCGTGCCGCAGTCCCGCCAGCCGCACTTCGGGTAGTCCAGCCAACTCCTCAAGCGTGCTCGAGTCGCGCTCGGCGAACAGCAGGACGACCGACTCCGCCGCCAGGCGGCGCGCCACGAAAGCGAGGACCTGCGCCGAGGACCGATCAAGCCATTGGACGTCGTCGACGAGGCAGACCAGTGGGCGCTGCTCCGCCGCGCTTGACAGCAAGCTCAAGACTGCCAGTCCAATGAGAAATCGATCGGGCTGCGGCCCGGAACTGAAGCCGAAAGCCGTCGCCACAGCGTCACGTTGCGGCGCCGGCAACTGTCCGCGACCGTCCAAAAGCCCCCCCAACAGCTGATGGAGTCCGGCGAACGGAAGCTCCATCTCCCACTCCGCGCCGATTGCCCGCAGAACACGACACCCCGCGGCGCGCTCCGCGGCGTATTGCAGCAGGGCCGATTTACCGATCCCGGGCTCGCCCCTCAGCAACAAGACCGCGCTTCGCCCCAACTGCGCTTCCGCAATCAGTTGATCGAGCCTCGCGCATTCCGTCTCACGACCCGCCAACACCGCCCTCACCTCCGGGCGTCAGCATAACTGCAGCATCAAAGTCAGAAACGATGCGCCTAGGGAACGGCGAAGACCGGGGAAAGTCCGAACGGCGAGACGGTTACGCGCGCGAAGAACGCGGTGTCGACCGGCCGCCGGTCGGTGAGCGCCGCTCGACGCTCAGAGCACGCGCTCGGCGTACGCCAAGGAGTTCTCGTACTCCTCGGCCGCGAGCTGCTCCTCGTTGAGTGTTTCGGTGAACGCCGCGAACGCAGCGGCTCGCTCGATTCGTGTTGCCGCGATCGTGAACCTGTCGTACGCGAATCTCGTGGCGGCGGCGCGCTCGCGCCAGTTGACGTAGTGCTCCAACACAGCATCGATCACCTGGTCGCGGGTACGGAAGAGCGCCCAGCGTCTGTTTCCCGCGGCGTCAAGCATGGTGTCCTGACCTCAGCGACGGGCCAGCCAGCGCCGCTGCCGATTCGAGTTCCGCAACTCGTCGAGCAAGCTTGTTGTTCTCGAGTCGTAGCCGCACGGCCTCTCGCCGGGCAGCCGCGGCTTCGGTCGCCATGGCGGGGAGGACGACGCGTAGCCGGTCGAGGCGGTCGATGACCGCGCGCTCTTCGGGTCTCCTTATTAGGTCACTCATTTCCTTTTGCGCCTCGGGCTGAAGAGTTGGTTTTCACGACAGACTCGTGATGTCTTCAGCATTGCTCGGCAGGCAGGGCCATCGCGCCCGCGCCGTACCCTGGCCTGGTCACTGGCATCGCTTGCACGCGCGCGTTGATCACCCCCAGTGGGGGCGGCGAGCCCGTTGGTCCTCGGACGGCTCGGGATGCGTGCGCGCGTCAGCCCGGGAGCACACAGGGGAACTCACGGGCGCGAAGTGCGACGCGACGCGCGACCGTTCGTCTCCAGACGACAGCCCACAGGTGCGAGGAGCGTGTGATGACGGACGGGATTCTCTAGCAGTCAAGCTATAGCCACGAGATCGGCGTCGCGATTGAGCGGGTCGACATCTCGGACTGGCTTACGCATCTCGGCAACGCGGAGTTCCAACGTTGCTGTCCCCCCGACCACATCGCGTGCGGGTTCATCCACACCGACGACGTCCGGCCGAGGTCAGTCAACGTCGAAACAATCGGCCCGTCTTTGCTCATCCAGCAATATGTGGGGGAGGTGTTCGAGGCGCATTTGTGCCGGCTGGTCTCGGTGTCAGATGCCTTCCCGCTGAGTCGCGGCGGGCGCACGCAGAGGATCGTGACCTGGACGCATTCGGTCGAGCCGATCAACGAGGGAAGCTGCCGGCTTGTCAACTCCGTGACGTCGAAAGCGACCGCTGCGTTGCTTGACCTGATACGGCAGAGCGGTCAGACGTTCGAGCAGCCGGCAGCGCCGCGGCAGGCAGCACTTGCCTGATCGGACGGGCAGGTATTGGTCAGGGAGGTTCTAACGAGGAGGTCGGTCGTGGAAGCGACGACGTATCCGGGCAGCGGCGACGCGAGCAGGCACCGCCAGGACTACCGGCCCGAGTGGCTGGACAACCTCGCGGACGACGTGACGATGGAAGGGTCGGTGCTGACCGGGATCGCTGAGGGATCCGAGGCGATCCGGGCGATCCTCGGTTTCGCGCGGACGCTTTACGAGTACCAGGAGTTCAACTTCGTCGGCCCG
>DATNKY010000673.1:0-9886 GCA_035603155.1 Solirubrobacteraceae bacterium | reverse complement strand
CAAGACGGCCTTCACCGACCCGAGCATGCGCACCAATCCGCGGATCCCGCTGATCAGCGAGATCATCGAGCTGCTTCGGGTCGGCTTCGCCGGCTGACGGCGTTGGCACCGACCTCAACGACCGACCCCGCAAAAAAGGATGGTTCAGATGGTTTTGGGACACGACGAAAAGCTCTACATCCTGGCGTTCGACCATCGCGGGTCGTTCCAGAAGAAGATGTTCGGAATCGAGGGCGACCCCACGCCCGAACAGATCGAGACGATCGCCGACGCCAAGCGTTTGATCTTCGAGGGCGTCCTCGAGGCCGTCAGTCGCGGCGCGGAGCCGTCGGCGACCGGCGTACTTGTCGATGAGCAGTTCGGCTCCGACATCCCCCGACGCGCGCGCGAGCACGGGCTCGCGTTGGCGATGCCGGTCGAGAAGTCTGGTCAGAATGAGTTCGACTTCGATTACGGCGAGGACTTCGGCGCGCACATCGAGGAGTTCGATTCGGCCTTCTCGAAGGTTCTCGTACGCTACAACCCCGAGGACGACCCGGTGCTGAACGAGCGACAGCTGGGACGCCTCAAGCGACTGGCGGACTGGCTGCACGAGCACGACCGCAAGTTCCTGTTCGAGCTGCTCGTGCCGGCGACCGCTGAGCAGCTCGCGAAGCTCGATGGCGACACCGAGCGCTATGACGAGGAGCTGCGACCGGAGATGATGCGACGCGCGATCGAGGAGATCCAGGATGCTGGGATCGAGGTCGACGTGTGGAAGATCGAGGGCGTCGACGAGCGCGAGGATGCCGCGATGCTCGTCCGCCAGACTCGTTCGGGTGATGGCCGCGAGGGCGTGGCGTGCGTGCTGCTCGGCCGGGGCGCCTCGACCGCGAAGGTCGAGCAGTGGCTCGAGGCGGCGGCGCCGATTGACGGCTTCGTCGGCTTCGCGATCGGCCGCTCGATCTGGTGGGACGCGCTGAAGGGGTTCCTCGCGCAGGAGCTAGAGCGCGACGCTGCTGCTTCGCTGATTGCCGAGAACTACCTGCACTTCGTCCAGGTGTACGAGGGGCAGAAGGTTCACTGACGGTCGCTCCACGCTCGAACTCCCGAGTGCAAAGCGCGTACTTACGCATAGGATTGACGTGATGCGCGTCGGCCTGCTCACCGGAGGCGGGGACTGTCCCGGACTGAACGCCGTGATCCGTGCCGTCGTGCGCAAGGGGATCGATGGCTACGGAGATGACGTGATCGGCTTTCGCGACGGCTGGCGCGGAGTCCTGGAAGACTCGTTCGATGAGCTCACGATCGAGTCGACGCGCGGGATCCTGCCGCGCGGTGGAACGATCCTCGGGAGCTCGCGCACGAACCCGTACAAGCGCGAGGACGGTCCGCAGAAGGTGCGAGAGACGCTTGCTCGCCACGAGCTTGACGGTCTGATCGCGATCGGGGGCGAGGACACGCTGGGCGTCGCCAACCGGCTATGTGGCGAGGGTCTGCACGTCGTCGGCGTGCCGAAGACAATCGACAACGACCTCGGAGCGACCGACGTGACGTTCGGGTTTGACACTGCGTTGGGCGTCGCGACCGAGGCGATCGACCGTCTTCACACCACCGCAGAGAGCCACAACCGGATCCTCGTCGTGGAGGTGATGGGACGCCACGCCGGTTGGATCGCGTTGCATTCTGGCATCGCCGGCGGGGCCGACGTGATCCTGATCCCGGAGATCGCGTTCGACATCGACGAGGCGTGCCGGCATATCCGCCGGCGCCACGAGCGTGGTCGCTACTTCTCGATTGTCGTCGCCGCTGAGGGGGCCGTCCCCAAGGAAGGCACGATGGCGCTCACCGCCGGCGAGCTCGATGAGTTCGGTCATCCCCGACTCGGTGGGATCGGCGTCCGGCTCGAGCAGGAGATCGAGCAGCGGACCGGCTTCGAGACACGCGCCACGGTGTTGGGGCATGTGCAGCGCGGGGGCACGCCGACGCCGTTTGACCGGGTACTCGCGACGCGGTTCGGACTGGCCGCGATCGACGCCGTTCATGACGGCGCGTGGGGCATGATGGTCGCACTGCGTTCCACTGACATCGAACTGGTGGCGCTGTCCGACGCGGTCGCGCAGTTGCGCACCGTGCCGGTCGAAGAGTACGAGCGCTACGGGGTACTGTTTGGTTGAGCGGTCCAGCCGCTGCCGTATTCAGGGGCGGTGACTTCAGACTGCCAGGGAGGCCGATCGACTTGTCAGGAAGCGATGGCGCGGCTTGCGTTGGGGTGACGGTGAGACCCGCGAGCCACGGGTTAGCGCTTCCGTATAACGCCATTGATTTGCGCGGCACCCTCGCCGCGGTGGAAGTGGCCGACGTGTACCGAGGCCGCTAGTGCGCTATGAGGCGCGATCAGATCGGGTGCAATGAAAGTCCCGACTCGCCGCAGGGGGCGGTTTGACGCTGGGTGCGGCCTGACCCCGCAGGCGCGGGTGAGGGTGGGGCGGCCCGAACAACGACGAGACGGATTGGTATTGCCAGAATGATCGCGCTCGGCTCGTAAACTGGAAGGGTGTAATGCGCAGTGAACCAGTGGTGCAACCCCCTCAACTCCAGTTCTCAGGTCAAATCCGGCCCATATGGGCCCCGCAGGCAGCGCAATTCGCGCAGCGCGCTGGTCACTTACGTCACCGCGGCACAGGAGTCGCAGCCGGCGACATCGCGGAGATGTGTCAAATCCCGTTCGCGCTCACGGCAAGCGCGGACCACGACCTCGAAATCGCCACAGCCGTGTGAACTTCGCCCGACGTGGCACACGACACGTAGGAGTCGGCCATGAACGCCGCCCCCGTCGGTCACGCACTCTCGTTTCAGGTGTTAGTCGACCGCTACGACAGTGCGGCCTTCGAGCCGGAGGGCAGCGGCGCGCGCGTCCGCTTGGCGGTCGCCGGAGGCGACGAATGGGACGCGCTGCTCGAGCGCGGCGCGGCGCGTCTCGTGCCGGTCGCCGGCGACGCTGACGCGACGCTCACTGCCGACTCACGGACGTGGGCGGCGATCGCTCATGACGTGGGCGACGGCATGCGCGCCTTCCGGTCGGGTCGCCTGGAGGTGCGTCGCAACCTCCACGTCGGCGTCGGGTTTCTGGCAGCGACGAACGGGGTCAGCGGGCCGGGGCGCTTGCGCTTTCGAACCATCGTCACGCGCCGCGCGCGTCTGTCCACGCTGGAGGCGGGCACCGGCCCGGCCGTTGTCGCCCTCCACGGGCTGGGGGGCACAAAGGGATCGTTCCTGCTCACGGTCGCAGCGTTGTCTGACCGCTTTCGCGTAATCGCCGTTGACCTTCCTGGATTCGGTGACTCTGACAAGCCGATCGGCGCGGCGTATGACGCTCGCTTCTTCGCCAAGGCGATGATCGACCTACTGGACGCGCTCGAGCTCGAGCGCGCCGATCTGGTCGGCAACAGCCTTGGGGGGCGCGTGGCGCTGGAGGTCGCCCTACGAGATCCGCAGCGCGTCGGTCGCCTGGCGCTGCTCGCGCCTTCGTTGGCCTGGAGACGGTCGCGTCGGTGGGCACCAGCACTGCGGCTTGTGAGACCGGAGCTGGGCCTGGTCCAGCTTGCGCCACGCGTGGTCGTGCAGGCGATCGTGCAACGCCTCATCCCGGGCGCCGATCAAGGATGGACGGCGGCGGGCGTCGACGAGTTCCTGCGCGCCTATGTCACGCCCGCTGGGCGGGCCGCGTTCTACGCGGCTGCGCGCCAGATCTACCTCGAGGCGCCCCAGGGTAAAGACGGTTTCTGGCCCAGGTTGCGTGAGCTCCAGCCAGATGCCCTGTTCATCTGGGGCCGCCGCGACACGTTGGTGCCGATTGCGTTCGCGCGGCACGTCGCCGAGGCTCTCCCCGGGGCCCGTCACGTTGAGTTGGACTGCGGGCACGTGCCGCAGATGGAGAGGCCCCGGCAGACACACAAGGCGGTCGCTGCGTTTCTCGCGCAATAGGCGGCGATCGACGGGTCGGCGACCGCGCGAGTGTCGCCGTCACCGGCGCGGACCGCGATACCAGCAATCACTATGATGCGCCTTCCGGCAAATAATCGCCAGAGAGGCTTTCACCGTGTCCGTACGCGTCGGCATCAACAGCTTTCTGGTTCGGCGCGACGCACGGGTGCAGGTGACGCGATCGTGTTTCAGACATTGTCAAGAACCCGTGCTCGCCGGGTCTTGGACTCCCAGCTGACCGCGGTGCTCGACAGTAGCCCAGTCAAGGCCGTCTCGTGGTATGACGAGCGGGGCAACTCGAACCGCCGCGTCGAGCTCGCGAAGCAGGTGCCGGTGCATGCGCACGCTTGACGACCTCGATCCCGAAGGCAAGCGCGTGCTCGTCCGCGTGGACTTCAACGTTCCGTTGGACGAGCGCCAACACATCACCGACGATGTCCGCATCCGCGGTGCGCTCCCGACGCTCCAGGAGCTCCGGTCACGCGGCGCCCGGCAGCTGATCCTGGCCGCCCATCTCGGGCGGCCGAAGGACCGTGAGCCGGAGCTGTCGCTGAAGCCGGCTGCCGAGCGCCTGAGCGAGCTGCTCGGGGTCGACGTCGCGCTCGCGACCAGCCTCGACGAGCTGCCCGGCTCTGAAGTGGTGATGCTCGAAAACGTCCGCTACGAACCGGGGGAGACCAAGAACGATCCCGAGCTGGCCGAGCGCTACGCCGCGCTCGCCGACCTCTACGTCAACGACGCCTTCGGCACCGCGCACCGCGCCCACGCCTCCACCGAGGCAGTGGCGCACCTGCTCCCGTCGGCCGCGGGCCGGCTGCTGGAGCGCGAGGTGCGGACGTTGAAGGGCATCCTCGAGGACCCGAAGCGGCCGCTGGTGGCGGTCTTGGGCGGAGCCAAGGTGACCGACAAGATCGGCGTGCTCGACGCGTTCCTCGATCGGGCGGACATCGTGCTGGTCGGCGGCGCGATGTGCTTCCCGTTCTTCAAGGCACAGGGCCACGAGGTCGGCGACTCGCTGTGCGAGCGGGAGGGCATCGATCCCGCCCGCGCGGCGCTGGAAAAAGGCGGCGACAAGCTACGGCTCCCGAGGGACTTGGTCGCTGGGCGCGAGTTCTCGTCCGACACCGAGGTCAGGGCGCTCGACGGCGTCGACGTCCCCGACGGCTGGATGGGGCTCGACATTGGTCACTCCTCGGCACGGGACTGCGCAGCCGTGATCGCGGACGCCGGGACGGTGTTCTGGAACGGGCCGATGGGCGCGTTTGAGCTCGCGCCATTCGCGGACGGCACCCGTCGAGTGGCCGAGGCGGTCGCGGAGTGCCCCGGCACGACTGTCGTCGGCGGCGGCGACTCGGCCGCGGCGCTGGCCCAGTTCGGCCTCGCCGGCGACGTCGACCACCTCTCCACCGGTGGCGGCGCCTCGCTCGAGCTGATCGAGGGCAAGGAGCTGCCCGGGGTGGTGGCGCTGTCGTGAGTCCGCGGCGCACCCCCTTCATTGCCGGCAACTGGAAGATGTACAAGACGATCGCGGACGCCCAGCGCTACGCGCGGGCGCTGCTGCCGAAGGTCGCCTCTGTGGACGGCGTCGAGATCGGGCTCTGCGTCCCCTTCCTGGCGCTGGCGCCAATGGTCGAGTCCACGCGCGGCTCGCGCGTCGAGGTGTTCGCCCAGACGATGCACGAGGCAGAGCAGGGCGCGTTTACGGGGGAGGTCTCTCGGACGATGCTCGCCGAGGTCGGCGTTCACGGCGTCGTGCTCGGCCATTCCGAGCGCCGGCAGCTGTTCGGGGAGACCGACTGCGCGCTGCAGCTGAAGGTCCCGGCCGCGCTCGGGGCCGGGCTGGTCCCGATCCTCTGCGTGGGGGAGACCGAGCAGGAGCGCGAGCGCGGCGAGACCGAGCGCAAGCTGCGACACCAGGTAAAAGAGGGGCTCGAGAAGGTGCCCGCCGAGCGGCTGGGGGAGGTCGTGCTCGCCTACGAGCCGATCTGGGCAATCGGGACCGGTCTGACGGCCACCCTTGAGCAGGCGCAGGAGGCGGTGGCGTTCGTGCGCGCGCTGGTGGAGGACATCGACAAGCCCGCGGGGCAGGCGGTCCGGGTCCTCTACGGCGGCTCATTGAAGCCCGAGAACGCCGACCAGCTGCTCGGCCTCCCCGACGTCGACGGCGCGCTCGTCGGCGGCGCCAGCCTCGACCCCGAGTCGTTCGCGCGCATTATCGAGGTCGCCAGCGGGCTCGTCGCCGCCGCGCCGTGAAAGCCGGTCCCAACCGACTGCAGATCGGGCGCGGGATGGCGCCCACGTGGCTCACGCGCCTTGCGCACGCATCTACTTGACGAGCCGAGCAAACGAGACCGCCGCATGTCACAAGGATTCGACTACATCGTCGTGGGCGCCGGATCGGCCGGATGCGTCTTGGCTGACCGGCTCACCGAGGACCTGGTCACGCGTGTCCTGCTGATCGAGGCCGGCGGCCCCGACCGGAGTCCGAACATCAAGATCCCCGCGGCCTTCGCCAAGCAGTTCCACACCAAGCTCGACTGGAACTTCTCCACCGAGCCCGAGCCGCACGTCGACGGCCGGTCGCTCTACATTCCGCGCGGCAAGAGCTTGGGCGGCTCGAGCTCGATGAACGCGATGCTCTACGTCCGCGGGCGCCCGCTCGATTACGACCTCTGGGAGGCACAGGGCGCCGAGGGTTGGGGCTGGCGGGACGTCCAGCCCTATTTCCTGAAGTCAGAGGACGACGCGCGGGGCGCGTCTGAGTTTCACGGCGCGGGCGGGCCGCTGCGCGTGTCAAACCAACGCTCCCCGCGCGCTGCGGTCGACCGCCGTCTGATCGCCGCCAGCGAGGCGGCCGGCATCCCGAGAAGCCTCGACTACAACGGTCCCGAGCAGGACGGCGTGGCGATGTTCCAGGTCAACCAACGCGACGGCCGGCGCTGGAGCGCCGCTGACGCCTTCCTGCGCCCGGCGCTCAAACGGCCGAACCTCGAGGTGATGACACGCACGCGGGTCCTTCGCGTCGAATTCGAGGGCGACCGCGCGGTCGGCGTGCGAATCGCGCGCAGGCGGGGCGGCGAGCGCTCGATTCGCGCCGGGCGCGAGGTGATCCTGAGCGCGGGAGCTATCCAATCGCCGCAGCTGCTGCTCCTGAGTGGCATCGGCTCGGCCGACGACCTGCGCGCCGTCGGCGTCGAGCCGCGCCGCAACCTGCCCGGAGTGGGGCGCAATCTGCAGGACCACCCGTTCGTCACTCTTATCTGGGAGGTCTCCGAACAGAACACCCTCTACGGCGCCGACAAGCCCAAGCCTCTCGCCGAGTGGGTACTGCGCCGCACGGGCCCGCTCACTTCGACCGTCGCCGAAGTCGTCGCGTTCGTACGCACGCGCCCGGGCCTGCAGTCGGCGGACGTCCAATTCCACATGGGCGCCGCGTACTACGAGGATCACGGCGCGGAGACCTACGATGGCCACTGTGTGGTGATCGCACCCGTGCTCATATCGCCGCAGGCTCGCGGCCAGGTCTGGCTGCGATCGGCGGATCCCACCGAGCAGCCACGCATCATCACGAACAGCTTGTCCGAGCCCGACGATCTGCGTTCGCTCGTCGACGGGATGCAGCTCGCGCGAGAGATCGCGGCTCAGGGGCCCATGCGCGAGATCATCCTCTCAGAGCTCAAACCCGGACCCGACCAGCGTGGCCGCACCGATCTCGAAGCCGACCTGCGCCGGCGCCTGATGCTGATCTATCACCCCGTCGGCACGTGCCGGATGAGCGACGCGGGCGATGATGCGGTGGTCGACTCCCGACTTCGCGTGCACGGACTCAAGTGCCTGCGCGTGGTGGACGCGTCGGTCATGCCGATCATCCCCGGCGGCAACACCAACGCCCCAACCATCATGATCGCCGAGCGCGCCGCGGACCTGATCCGTGGACGCGTGCCCGAGTCCGCGACAGCGCCGCAGGCCGGTTGAGGCCGACCACGAGACGATGTCGACTGTGCACCCGGGCGAAGCGGTGACCCGCTGTAGAGTGACTGACACCCCTGCAGGGTTCGACCGGTTGGCGAGAACGGGCTTATGGAGAACGACGGAACCGTGAACGGTGGCGAGCATTGGATGGCGTTTGAAGGCGGCGCTGACGGCTCACCCAACGGCGGTCCTTACACGAGCCGTTTCGTCGGCATCGGCGCCTCGGTACCCGAGCGACGGCTGAGTAGCGACGAGCTGATGGCGAGCACAAAGCACCGAACCGACATTGATCTCGAGCGGCTCACGGGCGTCCGCGAGCGCCGGATCGCTGGCAAGGGCGAAGATTCCTACACGCTCGCGCTCGGCGCGGCGCGCGACGCCCTGGCGTACGCGGATTGTGCCGCGGACGAGCTCGACGTGCTGATCGTGTCGAGCATCAGCCGGCATGTCGGCGGCCTTCGGATGCAACTCGACCCGCCGGTGAGCGTGTCGCTGAAAGAGGCGCTCGGCGCCCGGCGCGCGATGAGCTTCGACCTCTCGAACGCCTGTGCGGGGATGATGACCGGCGTATTTATTCTCAACGACCTGATCCGGCAGGGCCGGATCCGGCGCGGGATGGTCGTCAGCGGCGAGTACATCTCACCGCTGGGTCGGAATGCCGCGCTTGAGATCCGCACCTTGATGGACGATCAGCTTGCCTCACTCACGCTCGGTGACGCCGGCGCTGCGGCGATCCTCGAGCGGGCGCCGGAGGGCACTGCGGGCATCGATGTGGCTGGGTTCACGACGTTGGCCGAGCACAGCCGGCTATGCCTGGCGTTCCCGGCGAAGATCGCGGGCGGGGAGTCTATGTACAGCGATGCCAGGGCGCTTCAGGAGGTCGGGATCGAGGACACGGTGCCGATGCTGCGTGAGGCGCTCGATCAGGCCGGGCTCGAGTTTGACGAGATCGACTTTTTCATCCCGCATCAGACATCGGCGCGGGCGATCAAGAAGGGCGTGAAGGAGTTCTCCGAGAGCCTGGGTGCCGCGCCGAAGAACGTCGTCGTGACCGTTGACGAGTTCGGCAACACCTCGTCGACGACGCATTTCGTCGCCTTATGGAAGTACCTGAGGGAGGGCCGCTTCGCGAAGGACGACAGAGTCATGCTGGTCGCTATCGCCTCGGGCCTCGAGGTGGGAATCGTGATCTTCAAGGTCGATCAGCTGGCGGACCGCTATGGGCACGATCATTGAGGCGAGCGCGACCGCGACGGCGAGCGCGCACCGACGATCGCTGACCCCTGGAGCGCTGGAGCTCGCCGACGCCGCCGCCCGGACGTGTCTGGAGCGCGCCGACCGGACTGCCGAGGAGCTGGGCGTGCTGATCAACGCCGGCGTTTTCCACGACATGATCCTCAGCGAGCCGGCGTTCGCATCTTTGATCCAGGAGGACATCGGCGCGAACCTGGGCCACCCGTCCGGGGCGGGTCGAGGAACGTTTTCGTTCGACGTCTACAACGGGGCGTGTGGCCTGCTGACCGGCATTCACGTTGTCGACGGCATGCTTGCATCGGGAACGGCCGAGCTCGGGATGGTGGTCGCGAGCGACATGGACCCGGAGCCCGGGGTCTCTGAAGGGTTCACCTTTCCGGGGGTCGGCGGAGCGGTCCTGTTGAGCGCGGATGACTCCCGCGCCGGCTTCACGGCCTTCCAGTTCGCCACGTTCCCCGAGTTCGCCGAGCTGTTTCAGAGCTACGTGGACTGGCAGGAAGACCCCCGGGGTGGGCTGGCCGGTCACGGCCGGAACATCCTCACCGTCGAAATCGCCGAGTCCTACACCGCTCGGGCGCTCGAGTGCGCCGAGTCGACGGCCCGCGAACTGGCGGGCGCGCAGGCGCTCGACCTCGGCGAGGTCGACCTGCTCGTCGCGACCGCATCGGTTCCCGGGTTCGCCGAGGGATTAGCC
>DATNKY010000744.1:0-6312 GCA_035603155.1 Solirubrobacteraceae bacterium | reverse complement strand
CCGCTCAGCCTGTCGCCGTAGGGTCGGTATAGCTCGGCGACGGCCTGGCGGCCCTCGATCTGCCGCGGGTAGCCGGGAGTGGTGATGATGTAGTCAAAGACGACGTCTTCGGCGAGCAGGTTGAAGAAGTGCCGGCCGTCGGCGAGGCCGTCGAGTCCCTGTTCGATGATCCGAAAGAACGGTTCGAGCGCTTTGAAGTCGTCGAGGTCGTTGATCGTGGTCATCACGACGTCTTTCTATGCCCACGCTTGTGAGGTTCGCCGGGCGAAGTCGGTGAAGGTGATCGGCGGCCTTCCGGTGACGTTGTAGACGTCGTTGTTAGGCCGGGCGCCGTGGCCGGACGCGACGGTTTCGGTCAGCATCCGGAGCACCACGCCGTACTCAGCCGGCACGCCGGCCGAGATGGTCGCGTCGATCCACGCGTTGCGGTCGATGTCGTTGTGCTTCGCCGGCCGGCCGGTTACGTCGGCGATGATGTCGGCGGCGGCGCTCACTGTGAGCGCGTCGGGGCCAGTCGGTGCGTACTCGACGCCGGCGTGGACGTCGGGACTCGCGAGCGTCGCGGCGGCGACCGCGGCGATGTCCTCGGCGTCGACGAACGCCTCGGCGCCGTTACCCGTGGGCACTGCGATCAGGCCCTCCACGGGTTTGAGGAATGTCTCGCTGAAGTTCTGCATGAACCAGGCGGGACGCAGAATCGAGTGCGTGATCGCGTCGCGGCCGACGAGATCGAGCTCGACAGCGCGGTGGGCAACCTCGGGCGGGGCCTGGTCGACGCCGAACGCGCTGAGGTACGTGACATGACCCACGCCGGCGGCCTGTGCGAGATCCAGGAAGCTCGACACCTGGTCGGCGAAGTCGGTTCTCAGCACAGGGGCGACGAGGTAGACGCGGTCGACGTCGGCGAGGGCGCGGCTGTGGGTGGCCGTGTCGTCCCAGTCGAAGCGGACATCGGCACCGTTGCGGGCCGCTGTGCGGACGCTGAGACCGAGCTTCGCCAATTTGGCGGCGACTCGCGAGCCGGTCTTCCCGGTACCGGCAAGCACAAGTGTGTTGGAAGGTGGGTTAGTCATGACCCGATTCTTGTACCGACTGCTGAGCGAATCAATGCGCTTGACGCTTGATTCTTTGTGTGAAACGCTCATGTTGTGGACGTTCTGCAGGATCACCTCGCCATCGCTCGCGCCTCCGGCGGCGTCTTTGCCCGGTCGGTCGCCCAACCGCCCTGGGGCCTGCGGCTGCCCGGCACCATCCAGCTGGCGGTGCATGCCGTTATCCAGGGACGGGCGTGGTTGTGGCTCGACGATCCGGACGCGGCGCTCGAGCTCGCCCCCGGTGAACTTGCGCTCGTCCGCGGCGGCCCGGACCACCACATGGCTCACGAGCCCGCCGCCGCCTGCCTGTCGCCAGAACAGTTCCTAGCGCGACATGCCGGCGATGAGCCTTCGGGCGATCGGCGCGCGAGCGTGTTCCTATGCGGCGCGTACCGGTTCTCGGGCGACGTCGGCCGAGGTCTCCTCGAGGCGCTCCCGCCGATCCTTCCCCTCTCCGCAGCCGCCGACGACCCCCTTCACGACGTCATCGCCCTGCTGTCCCGTGAGCTCGCAGCCTCCGCCCCCGGCCAACAGACAGTGCTCGACCGGCTCCTTGACGTCCTGCTGGTGCTCGCCATGCGAGCGTGTTTCCAGCAGAGTGCAAATCCGCCTCGTTGGTACCGGGCTTCTGCCGATCCGAGGCTCAGCCCGGCACTGAGCGCAATGCACGCGGACGCCGCACGCCCGTGGACCGTGCCAGAACTCGCCGCCGTCAGCGGCCTGTCACGGGCAGCTTTTGCGCGAAGCTTTCAGCAGGCGCTCGGTCAGGCACCGATGCAGTACCTGACCGACTGGCGCATGACGCTCGCTCGAGATCACCTACGCGGAGGCGAGTTGACGCTCGCGCAGATCTCCGCCCGCACCGGCTACGCCTCGCCCTACGCCTTCGCCGCGGCGTTCCGGCGCCATCACGGACGCCCGCCCGGCCAATGGCGCCAACGAGAACTCGACCGACCCGACATCGATCAGACAGCACGCGCCGACGACATCCACACGAGATGACGGCCAGTCCCGGCCGCTTGCGCTTGCAACCCCGAGCGACCCTCCATCAGGCGGGCCCGTGGCTTCTCCAACGGGACGGCCGCGAGCGCCTCGACAGCGCCACCGAGGAATAGCGCAGCCGCGCCAATGCAGGTGCCTCACCGCAACGAGGGTCCTCCCCCGTATTCGCCACGAGCAGGGCTCAGTCCTCCCGCCCTGAGCAGCCCGGCGAGACTTCTCCAATCTCACGAAGCCTGAGCTGTGTCGCCGTGCGCGACCGCCTGACAGAGAGTTCTCCTTCGGGCCGCCGAACTCGCCGAGCAGCAGTCGAGTCATCACACCCGTCTGGGCGACGAACCAGGAGCCGGGCCTCACCACCGAGGGCTGCTGCTTCAACCGGATTGCTAGCTGCGAACCTGCTAGTCGTCGAACGAGTGCGTGCCTGGTTTCCGCGAGCAAGGCAGAAACGCGAACGGCTGGGCCTGATGCTCGCCGCGCGGCGAGATCAGGTCTGCCGCTGCGGCGTACACCGACGCGACTGGCGTCGGGTAGCGCCGTGGCTCTGAAGTCCATCCTGGTCTCATTCACCCAACCGCCATCGACAGGCGCCAGTGGGCTTCTCCTCACGCATCTCGCCCGGTTTCCGCTCACACCGTTAGCTTTGGCTCATGAACGGCTGGCCCGGTCCCGGTGATCACTCTGCGTTCCTTGCGCCTGAGCCTGCCGAACGGTGGCTACAGGTACGCCCACCGACCGAGCCCCGATCCGCTGGCCCGTCACCTCAGCGCGAAGGCGATCGGGAGACGCGGTTTTCCGGACAGGAGCTACACGCGCTGCAAGCTCGCGTGGACGGCGACCGTGACGAGCTGACCGCGCTCGGGATCGACGTCGTTTCGACGGGATTGGCCCATGACTGTATGGAGATCGAGTTCTGCGCCGCTGACCCGGATCGGAGCTTGCGGCTGCTGACCGAGCGCTACGGTCCGGCCTTACGGGCGGTGTGGCTGGCGGAGTCACGCACGGCGGAGGTCCCCAAGGCATTTGGTAGCTGGTTTGCGGATGGGACGCAGCTGACCGTGTTCTACGGGCTTAGCCATGCCACCGAACGGCCGGGACGCGTCGAGCTCCTGGAGCTGGCGGAGGCGGTGATCGTAACCGTCATCGTGACCAGAATCATGGTTGGTCCAGTCTTAGCCGTCGGCGGATACCGCCGGGCACACACTACGGTGGAGATCGAGGTACCGCTCGGCGACCGCCCCGTGCTGGACGCCGCGGGTAGCCCCGCCCGACCTCGCTGGCCACGCGACCAGGATGGTCAAGATCAGCCACGGTAGAGGTTCCACCACCGGACCGCGTGATAACGGCCGGGCCGGGATCCGAACACCAGCACCGATCCGCCGGGTCGCGTCTCACACAGGTGCTCGCACATGCGCATTCACGGAGTTCGTCACGGACACCTCGCCCCAGATCCTCGGCAGTACTCATGCAGGGTCGACCTGCGAGACCGAGACAGGCCCTGCACCTCGTCATATCGGCGCCTCGGTGCTTGCACGCTCGCGGCTAATGGTCGGCTCGATGTAGAAGTCTTCGGCGTAGTCCTCCGCGCTGCTGCTGCCACGAATCCTGAGGTGTGTCGCCGGGCGCGAACGCCGGGCCGGAGAGTTCCGGTTTTGCCCAGCGAGCTCTCGAAGCAGCAGACGAGCCAGCACAGCCCAGTGGGCGACAATCCAGAAGCGAGCTTTGGCGGTGGTGCCAGAGGGCGCCAAGGCGCCGCCCTGATGCGCTTTAAGGCTGGGACACTAAGCCGTCTCTGTCATCGACAGCGCTGAGCTGATCCCCTCGGCTCATGGTCACCCCACGACAGTGAAGGTGACGGTCTTGGTAGTGCCGCCGGCGGGGGCAGCGGTGAGCTGGTAGCGGCCCGGGGCGAGCTTGTGGCCGCCGATCTTGCCGTTCCAGGTGAAGCTGTCGGCGCCCGCGTTGCCGTTCTTGAGAAGCTTTCCGTGGATGCTGACAAGCCGCGCGCACTTCTTCTTGTGCTCGCTCTTCTTGGTTGGCTTGACGCACTTGCCTCCTTGCTTGCGCCCGGTCGTCATGAGCTTGAGCGTGAATTTGACGGTGCTGACGGCGTTCAGCGTGTAGCTGACCTTGAGCTTGGTCGGCCGCTTGCAGTGCTTGTCGGCGTTGTTCTTCTTGGTCGGCTTGACGCACTTGCCATGGACCTTGCGCCCCGCTATTGAGAGCTTGTGCGGGGAGACGCGCATGCCCGACAGGACCGCCGCTGCCGTGGTCAACGTCTGATCGGTGCCGTAGGTCGTACCGTCCGTGTTGGTCGCCACGACGCGGAAGTGGTAGGTCTTTGCGGCCGACAGCTCAGCGACCGATCGTGAGACCGCGTGCTCCCTGGTGTCAGATCCTGCGCTGGCGTTGCTCGCCGGCGCCCGCGATCCGTACATGGTGCTCGTCCCGTACTGGAAGTAGTAGCCAGTGGCCAGTCCCTCGGGATTGACGGTTGCGTTCAGGACCGCCCCACCGGCGCTGACCGATGACGCCGCCATGGTGCTCGCCTCCGGCTTCGCGCCGACCACAGACGCAGCGCTCGTCTGGCTGGTAGGGCCGGCGTGGTTGCTGGCCGTCACCTGGCAGGCGTACCGACCAGCAGAAGTTGCCGTGATCGAGCTCGTAGTCGCGCCGGAGATCTGGGTCTCGTTACGAGTCCAGATGTAGGAGTAGCTCTGCGGAGCGCGATAGAGAAATGACTCAACGAGGTCGGGCGCCCAGCTGCCTTGAGAGCACGACAGCACCGAGCCTGGTGTGCTGCCCCCGGTGATCGTCGGCGAGCCAGCCGCCACGGGCGCCTCGAGCAGTGCAGGCCAGCCGACCTCGTCTGGTGTCGATCCCGCGATATTAAGCTGGCCGCCACCGCCTCCGGCGAGATCCGCGTCGGAAATCGTGTTGTTGTTGACGTTGGCCCAATAGACCTTGCCCGCTGTTGGGTCAAGTGCCAGGCCGAAAGCTCCGTTCGCTGTCGCGCCGACCGTCGAAAGATTCCCTCCGCCGCCCGAGCCGTCTAGATCGGCGAACGAGATCGGATCCGTATCGCTTCCGAAGTTAGACCAGTACAGCTTGCCCGTGGCTGAATCGATCGCGACACCGTTGGGCCCCTGCGGAGTCACGCCCGCGGTGTTGAGCTCCCCACCGCCCCCCGACCCGTCAAGGTTGGCGTAGGAGATCGTGTTGTTGCCAAAGTTGGCCCAGTAGACCTTGCCAGTGACAGGGTCTACCGCCAGGCCATCGGCCGCATCGGCGGTCGCACCGGTCACATTCAGGTTCGCGCCGCCCGATCCGTCCAGGTTCGCATATCCGATCGGATCGGTATCACTCGAGAAGTTGGTCCAATAGATCCTGCCCTGGGCAGGATCGATCGCCACCCCGAACGGCAAGTCCGCAACAGCACCGGTGATGTTGAGCTGACCCCCACTGCCTCCCGCAAGGCTCGCAAAGGAAATCGTGTTGTTATTGGCGTTCGCCCAATAGACAGTCCCGGTGGCAGCGTCGATCGCCACGCCAACCGCAGAATCGCTCGTCGCCCCAGCCGTGCTCAGATCCCCACCGCCCGATCCGCCCAGGCCAGCGAAAGAGATCCCCGGTCCCGGCGGCGCGCCCTGATTAGACCAATAGATCGTGTCCGACGCAAACGCCGATCCCGCGGTGGCGAGCACCCCGATCACCAAAGCAACCACAACCAAAGATGTACGCATCACATACCCCCTGCCTTGAACGAACGGCGCATCGAAGCGCTATCGACGTTAGAGCCAAGCGAAACGTCAACAGGCGTTCTGCCCTCACGCGCCGACGGACCGACACCCTCAAGCCTAGAACGCGCGACATTACAGCCAATCGCAGATCGAAGTGGAAAACTCGCAAAGAACACCCATCTGCAATCGGCCATCACACGGCCAATGCGGCGCACCCACCGCCACCAACTGCACCACCCGCCACAGACTGCCCCCTTGAAATCCAGCTGCACCAGTCCCGACGCTGCCGCAGCATCCCAGCAGTTTCAGCGGCGCTCAAGCCAACGGCATGACTGCTGGTTTCTCAGTGTGATGCTGTGCGGGCGTTGCGCTTCTGGCGCGCGTAGTGGATTGTCCTTGACGGCTTCGGGCTGACCCTTGCTGCTTTGGTCGCCTCCGGGTGGGGGCTGACCTATTCGTGAAGTTGTCGCCCGATGCCG
>DATNKY010000529.1:0-3592 GCA_035603155.1 Solirubrobacteraceae bacterium | reverse complement strand
CCCAGGCCGACAACCGGGGCCGATTTCCCCCCGCTACGCCCAGACCAGCGACCCAGGCCGACAACCGGGGCCGATTTACCCCGGCCCAGCCGTAATCAGCGACGCGGGTTCGTGCGCACGCAGCCGGCCGCAGTAGCGCAGCTGGTGCGCGAGTGTGGGACTGGTGCGCCGGTAGCGTTTGGGTCGTGATCCGGCGACGGTTGACGGGCCCGGAGCACATCGCGCAAGCATCCTGAAAGGAGCAGCTGTTGATCGTGATCTCGGTTCTGACCCGTCGGTTGCGGGAGGGCAAGAGATATGAGGACTTCCGGGAGGCGTGGCTTCCCGAACAGGGCTTTGGCTTTCCGACGCGAGTCGTGAGCGCTCAGCGCGTAGACGATGAGCGCGAGGTCATGGCGATCGGCTTCAGCGAGCTCGATGAGAGCGAAGCCGAGGCTCAGCTGCGGCGGATCGGACCGCAGGAGCACCGTCGCCATGAGCGCGTCGATGCGGTCGTGGACCCTGAGATGACGCGCCATTTCTACGTCCAGGTCGCCGAGGATGACTTCACCGAGGTTGCGCCCAACGACGAGTGACCGTCAGAAGCCATACTGTCGGCACTTCGGCGTCGCCCTAAGGGAGATCAGAGAGATGGCGAACTTCGCGGTCGCGCGGCTTGATGAGATTGAAGAGGTTGATGACGGGCGGTCCCCGTTTCGGCCGGTGAGACAGCACTTCGGGATCAGGACTTTCGGGGTCATCGCGACTACCGCGCGTTCCGAGGGGGACCGGATCATCAACGAGCACGATGAGGCCGAGCCGGATTCCAGCGAGGAGCTGTACGTCGTGGTGTCCGGGCACGCGACCTTCGAGGTCGACGGACAGACAGAAGACGCGCCGACGGGAACGCTGGTCCATGTCCCACCTGGGGTCAAGCGGACGGCGTTTGCCCGTGAGGCGGGCACGACCGTTCTCGCGATCGGCGCGGGGCCGGTCGGCAAGCCGTATGAGCCGACCGGCTGGGAGCTGTTCGCGCCCCTGATGCCGCTGTTTCAATCTGAGGATTTCGAGGAGGGCGCCGATCGCGCTCAAGCGGTCCTCGCGGATAACCCGCCCTACGGCGCGGTGTACTACAACACTGCCTGCTTCGAGGCTCGAGCAGGACGGACCGACGACGCGCTCGCCCACCTGCGCCGCGCGGTCGAGCTGTCACCGATGTTGGCGGAGCTTGCCCGCGAAGACGACGATCTCGCCTCGCTTCGGGAACAGGCCGCGTTCACGGAGATCGTCGCCGGCTGACCCGTCTTTCCCGGCGGGCTCGGGTCACGGTCGGGGGAGGGCCAGCAGGTCGGCGTGTTCGACGGTGACCGCGAGCCGTCCGGCGGCGAGCTGCGCCAGACGCCTTCGCACATATGCATCGGTGGCGAGCCCGATCTCCTGCTCGCCGGCGGCTCGCACCCAGCCGGTGAACCACTCCAGCGCCAGGTCGGCCTGCGACGAACCGAGTCGCCAGGGGCTGGCCCGGATGAGGACCTCATCGCCGAGCCACTCGAACTGCTCTACGGCGGCCGCGACGGCATCCGGACCTAGCAGCCGGCCCCGCTCCGTGTCGCGGCACTGATGGCCGTCGAACGCCGCGGCCACGCGCCGATCGAGTGGATCCGGCGGGGCCAGGCTGACGCGGCCGACGACGGACAGCGTAAGCAGCACCGGACATCCCGCGCCCGCACACGCGGTGACCAGGGCGGACAGCTCGTCCTCGGTCAGCATGTCCAGCAGCGCCGAGGCGGTGATCAGCGTCGCGCCGGCGAGATCACCCGGGCGCAGGCGGACGATGTCGGAGTTCCGCGTCTCGACGGTGACCGCGGCCCCGTCGGCGGCCGGACCCGGGCGCTCGGCCTTAGCGATCTCGAGCAGGTCCGCGTCGCGGTCGTGCAAGACCCAGTGCTGGGGCCGGGGCAGCAGCGGCGCGAGCCAACGGCCCATCGCGCCGGTTCCGCAGCCGAGGTCATGGATCAGCCAGCGGCCGGACCCCGGGGGCTCCAGTGCCAGACGTTCGACGAGATCGCGCGCGTGGGCAGCAGCATCGGCGGGCTCGCGCAGGGCAAGCCATCGCTCGCTGACCCGCACGCGGTCATTGGTCATCGCGCCGCCCTGGTCACCACATCTGCGATCGCCGATGTGGTGCTCGACCATTCAGAGAGCGACTCGCGTCGCTCGTGCGCGGCGCGGCGCAGCCGCCCCCGCAGATCCGCGTCAGAGAACCAGGCCCGGAGCGCGGCGCCGAATGCAGCAGGGTCGTCCGGGGCGACGAGCAGCCCCGGCCGGGTCCCGTCGGCGCCGTGCCCGAGCGCCTCGCTCACCCCGCCGACATCGGCTGCGACGACCGGGAGGCCACGGGCCAGAGCCTCGGTGACGACCATGCCGAACGTCTCGCCGCGCGACGCCAGCACGAGCAGGTCGGCGGCGACATAGCTGCGCGCGAGGTCGGCTCCGGTGCGCGGTCCCGTGAACTCCACGCGGCCGTTCAGCCAGTGAGCCAGCGAGCGGCGACGGATGTCGGCGACGAACGCGGGGTCACGATCAAGGCTGCCAACGCACACGCACGTCCAGGCCGGCGTCGAGATCGTTGCGAGCGCATCGAGCAGGACGTCGTGGCCCTTATCGAGCGTGACTGTCGCCACGCACAGCAGCGCGAAGCCGCCGGCAGTCCCGGTCGCGAGGTCGGCAGCGTCGACGCCGGGCCGCGCGACGCGCACGAGATCGGCGTGCAAGTGATACAGCTCGAGCAGCCGCCTCCGGGTCCAGGCGCTCGTCGTGACGACGGCGGCAGCCGCTCGCAGCACCTCGCCCTCCCGCGCACGGACCTCGTCGGCCCGGTCAGCCGGCGGGCGGAGCCCGAGCGGCATGTGCACGAGCACGATCAGGCGCAAGCGGCTCGCCTGCGGCACGAGCACCTCGGGTGCCGTCGAGGCGACCAGCCCATCGAGCAGCACGACGGCGCCGTCGGGGATCGCCGTGATGGCGCCGGCGAGAGCGTCGAACGACGGGGGATCGGGGAGCGGCCACGGACCGGGCACAGCGTGTTCGTGGACCGACCAGCCGAGCGAGCCGAGGCCGACGCAGACGCGGCGGTCATAGGTGTTGCCGCCGCTCGGCCGGGCCGGGTCGTCGATCCCGTCGGGCACGACGACGTGGACCGCCGTCACAGCGATCGCTCGTAGCTCGCCCAGGCGACGTGTGACTCGTGCAGGGTGACTACCAGCCCCTCGAGCTCGCGAGCGCCGTCGCCGAGCTCGCCGGCGAGCACCCTGTCAGCGAGCCGATCGGCGATCACCTGGGCGAGCGCCTCCGTGGACGTGTTGATGCCCGCGAATCCGGGCTCGTCGTCGAGGTTGCGATACGTAAGCTCGCCGACCACGGCATGCAGGGCCTCGGACGCCGCGCCGATGTCGACGACGATGTTGTCGGCGTCGAGGGCAGACCGGCGGAAGGTCGCGTCGACTACGTACGTCGCGCCGTGGAGGCGCTGCGCCGGCCCGAACACGTCGCCGCGGAAGCTATGGGCGATCATCAGATGATCGCGTACGGTCACGCTGAACACGGTCTACTC
>DATNKY010000302.1:0-16611 GCA_035603155.1 Solirubrobacteraceae bacterium | reverse complement strand
CACCCCGCCACCAAGAAATATCTCGGCGCCTAGCCGTCCTAGCCGGCGCCCAACCGGGGTTGGTCGCATTGCGACCGACCCCGGCTAAGGTCAACTGGCTCAGTGAGTGAACCAGCTGAGAGGGATCGCGTCAGCCATTGCCTCTGAGCCGAGGTCGTTCGGGTGGAGGCTGTCGGCCACCGTGCAGTTGGCACCGCCAGTGGCGTTGAAGGAGGGGTTGAAGAACTCCGGGTCGTTTGGATCGGCCGTGACCTTGTCGAAGTCCACGACGCCGTCGAAGGCGTGGCTGGTGCGGATCCAATGATTGACACTCTCGCGCTCCGCCTCGCCCGCGGCCGTACCGTAGTTGCCGCCATAGACACAGTTGGACCCCGAGAATGGCGTCAGTGTCCCGACGAAGATCTTGACGCCGGCGGCGTGGGCCATCTTGATCACCTGCAGATAGCCGGACTCGATCTGGGCTGCGGTGACACTGGGATCGGTGTGGCCAATGTCGTTGATGCCTTCGAGCAGGACTACGTCCTTGACCCCCGGCTGTGACAACGCGTCGCGCTCGAACCGTTTCAGGGCACTTAGCCCCTCGCCGGCCGTGTCGTTGAGCACTCGATTGCCGCTGATCCCCTCATCCACGACTGCCGGCGCGTTGTCCCCGAACGCCGCGTCGAGACGCCGAGACAGGTAGTTGGGCCAACGGGCCTCGGAATCGACCTCGGTGTGACCGACGTCTGTGATCGAGTCCCCGAACGCCACGATGGTTCCGGGAGTCGAGCGGTTGAGCACGTCGACACCGTCGACGTAGTACCACGACCCGACCTTGGTCGTGAACGGATCGCTGTCAGGATCACCGGCGTGGTTGCCCGCCGCGACGTAGTTCGTCTGCCAGGCAAGCGCGTGATAGTTGGCGGGACCCGTCGGATCCGGAAGGTACAGATCGACCGCCAGCTCCGTGAGTCCGGATACGTGCATGTGTACCGGGTCGCTCAAGACCGCCTGGCCGGCCGGAATCGTTACCGAGGCCTGACCGTGGAAGGTCACTGAGTGGCTCGACCCCGTGAGAAGCTGGGCTCCATCAAGCACCTGGCTGACACTGGTGGCGCCGATCGTGACCGCCTGAGTCCCGAATCTGTTGCTCAGCCGGATCCGGGCCTCGCTGCCACTGACGCTGGTGTAGATGATGTTGCGGACCGTCTGATTATTGAACGAAGTGGTGTCACCGCTCAAAGGGCTGGCCGCCCAGGTCGCCACCCACCCAGGGTTGCTGTGACGGTCGCCACGGTTATTGTTGGGGCCGGTGTTGGCGCCCGCTCCCATCGGCAGGCTGATGGCCGCCACCACCAACGCGACCGCCAGCGCGGCTACTGCCCCGATGCGCCTGTTAAACCCGTGAAGAAACGACACGACTCTTTCCTCCAATTGCGTTGAGTTTTAGTAGTGCTGCGTTTCGCGTTTGCCGAAGTCTGGGGTGCGCCACCGCCCGCAGGACTAAGTCCCGTCGGGCGCCTTGAGCGGTTTGCGCCCGATCACGCCGGCGCCGAGTTGCAGAGCACGCCGTCACGCACTCGCGCCGATCGCGTCGCCGTGATCATCACTGCCGTGGTCCTCGAACGACATCCACACCTCCGCGGACGGACTGAGCCCTTAGCGCTAACACATGCCGCATTCCCGTGACCGGGCTCGGCGACTCGCCCGATGTCAGGTAAATGACGGTCGCGGCTCACGTCGCGCCGGCCCACGGCGTGCGGCGCGAATGGCCCCGAGCGACAGCCCCCCAGACCCGCTGTGTGGGAGGCGTCGCGCTTCGGCCTCAAACCTGGTAGAGGCGCCCTGAGGCATTTCGTCGCAACTGTTGTGCTGGCTCGACGGGCGAAGCAGGTTCCGTGCATGCCTCGCACGCCGCAACTCTGTTCACGCCGATCCGTTCTAGCTGCATGCGAAGAACGAGTCGGACGATCGCTATGGCGAGAGCGGTGGCATTTCTCTGCGTTGTCGGCGTTGCTGTAGCTGTGACGCTCACGCTTCCCGGGGTCGCGGGCGCGTACACGCTCGGCTTTATGACGCCGCCTTTGGGCTCGACCGGCGTTAGCTGCGGAACCGGGGTGTACGGTCAGGTTTCGGCCGATCCCAGCAGCCCGTTCGCCGTGCCCGGCCAAATCAGCCAATCGCAGACGTCTGGAGGCCAAATCACCCGGTGGCAGACGTACACCACGCCGGGGGATACTCCGGGCTCACAGCTGACGCTCGTCGTCCTTCGTCCCGTTGGCGCGCCCGCGGCAATCGTCGTTGCCACCGATACGGAGACGCTCCCCAACCCCCTCCCCGAGGACCACGTCGTGAGCTTTACGCCGCCGAGCCCAATCAATGTGAACGTGGGTGACTACCTCGCCCTCTACGAAAGCGTGTCGGGCCAGACGTGCGAATGGGCGAACGGTTCGATTCAGTACGACGACGACTCCATCTTCTTCAGCAGCTCGGCACCGATACCTGGGCAGCTTCTCATGGAACCGTCCGCGCAGCTCTTCACCGCTGTGGACGTGGCCGCCACGTTCTTGCCGCCCGAGGATGCGGGCGTGAGCACGACCGCCGGTCCACCGCGCGTTGCCGCTCGCCGCCCAGCGGTGCTGGTCTCGACGGTCACCAACGGCGGCCCCGACTCCGGGCCGATCACGTTGGTCGATCACGTGCCCAACGGGCTTTCAATCACCTCGACCTCTGCCCAGGACGCAACGTGCTCGACCCGCGGTGAGACCGTCACGTGCACGATCAGCGGGCTGCGCGCGGGCCAGACTGCGTCGGAGGTGGTGACCGTGGTGCCCCGTTCGCCGGGCAGCTACGTCAACCGAGTGTCGGTTGCCGATACCCAGCGCAACCCGGACCCGAATACGGCGAACAACAATACGTCGGCGACGCTCGTGGCTGGGCCTCCGCGACCCACCTCGCGATGCGTCGTACCGAAGCTCAAGGGAACGCCGTTGGAGGTCGCGAAGACCGTGCTCAAGGATCTCGGCTGCAGGGTCAAGACGACGCGCGCGCACGCGCAATCTGTCCATAGGGGTTCCGTCGTGAGGACCGATCCGGGAGCGGGCAGTTACGCGCGTCATAAGACGATCAGGCTGATCATCTCGACCGGACCAAAGAACAACACGGGATAGCCGCATGCGCCGTGCCTGCCTGGCGACCAGGCAACCGCCGAGCCGGGCAGACGGGCGACGGGTCCGTCCGCGTCACCGGTCTCGCTGGCGCATCGAAAACGAGCACTCCTGGCGACGCTGCCCCGTTTTGAGGCCTCGACAGCGGCGACCGTCGGCCGGGAGAGGTTAAGCTGTGCGCCTCACTGCGATGGACGTTTTCAACTTCGACAGCGCCTCAGCCGACATGCGAGAACGCGCCGAGATTTGGAGCGAAACGTTGCGTGTCCCTGCAATGAGCGTCGGCGTCTACCTGCTATCCGCCGACGCCACGGATGACCAGACGCCGCATGACGAGGATGAGATTTATTACGTCGTCCGTGGGCGAGCCGTGCTTCGGATCGGATCGTCGTCGCGCGCCGTCGTGCCGGGCGACTGCATTTTCGTCGCCGCGGGGGCTACGCATCGTTTTGAAGACATCACCGATGATCTCGAGCTCCTCGTGGTGTTCGCGCCCGCCTACACCGGCGACTGAGTTGTAGCCGGCGCGCCGCCGCCCAGCTGCTTGCACTCGAGCGAAGGTTTGGTTGGGTTCGAGGCGACGATTGCAGACGTGGGCCAAGCGACTGGCCGGCTGCTGCAAGTCGAGCAACTCGACAGCGAACGATGCCCAGGGCGGAAGCGAGTCCCGAGCGGCGGTCTGCACACTCAACTCGAGGGCTTGTGAGCTCAGCGGCGACGCGCTGCGCGGTTCAGGCGACTCGTGTTCGCTTGCGGAGGATCGCGCGCCGATGGCGTGTCGGGTGAATGTCGACAGTGATCGGGTCGTCGCTGACGTGCGCGGCGAGCAGCAGTGACGAAGGGATGCGGAGGATCCTGCCCGGTGATGCCGGCCAGGGCAGTGTCCGGCATGCGATTGTGTGGCCGTTTTGAGCCACCGTGATCGTGGGGTAAGGGATCTGTTCCCGTGGCCAGGCGAGGAATCGATCGCGAGGAGGCGCGATGCCGCGCTTGAGAATTCCGGGGCTGACCCAGGCGAGGCTTTCACCCGGCAACACGCGCGTGGTAGCGGCCGGGGCGGGTGCGTCGCCGTCGAGGTATTCGATGACAGTTTGCGCGATCGCCCGGCCGTCGAGCGCGGCGCAATCGGCGGTGTCAACGGGATGCGTGAGGTTGCCGATCGCGTAGATGCCCGGAGTGCTGGTCGCCTGGGAAGTGTCGACGATCGGTCCGAGCGTGTGGGGATCGAGCTCGAGTCCGGCGAGTCGCGCGAGTTCGTTGTCGGGGATCCAGTCGCCGGTGACAATCACGGTGTCGCATGTGACGGTCGCGCGGCGGCGAGTGTCGAGGTCCTCCAGCTCGACGGCATGCACGCGTCGCTTCCCGATGATGAGAGCGACGCGGGTGCGGGTCCGGACAGGAAGGCGGAACGCGATTCGGCCGAGAGCCGACAAGGCAGCGGGAGACTCGGGACGGGAGTGCACGCTGGTCATCAGGACCGGTCGGCAACCGGCCTGCCGGAGGGTCATTGCCGCGGACCAGCTCACGAGTTCAGCTCCGACGATCACCGCACTCGTGCCAGGACTGCGATGGTGGATGTGGACTAGGTTTTGGAGTTGTCCGGTCGTGTAGACCCCCGCGGGGCGATCGCCGGCGATCAACCGAGCAGCGCGAGGCCGTTCACGCGCTCCGGTAGCGAGAATGATCGCGCGTCCGCTGATGCGTTCGCGTCCCTCTGGGCTGGTGACCTCGACCGTGCGTGGCGCGCACCAGCCGGTGACAGTCGCGCTGGTCCGGACTCCGGCTCCGGCTCTGCTCGCGTTGTCGATCAGCCGTCGTGCATAGGCGGGGCCGGTGATGAATGTGTGCATGTCGCGGAGGCCGTAGCCCATGTGATCGCTGTGGCGGGGAATGCCGCCGGGGGTCATCTCGCGCTCGAGCACGAGCACCTGACCTCTGAGGCAGGGGGCGATGGTGGCGGCCGCAGTTAGCCCGCTCGGGCCGGCACCGATGATCAGCACGTCGGACGTGACCAGATTGGGCCCAGTCAATGGCGTCTCGCTGACACCGTGGGCGTCGTCGCCGTCTCGCCGCCTAGGTCGAGCATGGCTTGGATCTCGGCGCCGCAGTAGAAGCCTTGGCAGCGACCGTTCATGGCTCGGGTGCGCCGTCGCAACCCGTTGAGATCGCTCGGAGGGATCGGTGATCTGAATGTGTCACGGATCTCGCCGGCCGTCACGCGTTCGCAGAAACACACGACCTCGCCGTAGGCTGGGTCGTTCGCAATCCGCTCGGCGTCCCGGAAGGGGCGCAGGAACGCCTCGCCGAGATTTGGCATCCGAGGTGGCTCCGGTAGGTCATCGCGCGGATGAAGTTCGAGCCCGGCGTCGGCCAGCTGGTCTCGGACGAGTTGGGCGATGGCCATCGCGGAGGTCAGGCCGGTCGAGCGGATGCCACCGACGACCGTGTACCGCCGCGCGGGATCAGTTTCGATCAGGTAGTCGTCATGGTCGATCGACGCGCGCAGGCCGGCATACGCGGCCGTCACTTCCTCGAGCATCAGCCTGGGCATCAGACGCCTTCCTCTGTCAAGCAGGAACTCGAACCCCCGCTCGGAGGTGGCGGTGTCGGTCTTACTGTCGAGGTCTTCGGCTGTCGGCCCGATCATCACGTTCCCGTAGATCGTCGGGCTGATCAGCACCCCTTTGCCGAGCTTGGTCGGGACGGGCAGCACGATGCGGCCGGCCAGTGGACGAGCGAGCTTGTCGAACACGAGCAGCTCGCCGCGACGGGGAGTAACGGTGAAACGTGAGTGTCCGAACAGGCGGTCGATCGTGTCGGCATGCAGGCCGGCGGCGTTGACGACGAAGCGCGCCCGAACTGCGCCTGCCCCGCCAGTCAGAACAGTGTTTCCGGTGGTCAGCTGGACATAGTCGACGCGGTGGCCCAGCCGCAGCTCCGCCCCTCTGTCCCGTGCCTCGGTCGCGAGCGCGAGCGTGGTCGTCCAGGTGCAGGTGATCGATTCGTCTGGCACCGTGAGCGCGCCGACCACGCCCGATCCGAGGTCGGGCAGCTGGCGGTAGACGTCCGTCATGTCGATGATCTCGCAGTGGTCGTAACCGTTGTCGGCGGCTTTGCGCTGAAGTCCCGGGAGCGCGCCGAGCTCCTCGGCGCTCCACGCGACCAGGATCGCACCGGTGCGTTCGATCGGGATATTCGTCTGGCTGGCGTAAGCGCTGAGCAATTCAGAGCCGCGACGGACGAGCCGGCTCTCGAGCGTGTTCGGCTTCGCGTCGTATCCGGTGTGAAGGATCGCTGTGTTGGCCTTGCTGGTCGCGTCACCCACGTCGCAGCGAGCGTCCAACAGCACGACGGCGAGACGGTGACCGCTCAGCTCCCGGGCGATGGCGCAGCCGACAACGCCCGCACCGATGATCGCCACATCGAAGACGAAATCGGGTGCGAGCGGAGCCGGCCTGCGATCGGCGAGCCGTTGAGGCGAGATCATCCGCCGTCCTTTTGCGACAGCGCGCTTGCGGTTATCCTCCGCCACCGCTCGCGGAACTCGCGCGCCTTCTCCGGGGACCAGCGTGGCTCCAAGGTCGTTCGCGGATTTTGATCTGGCACCGCCTGTTCGAGCGTAAGGCCCGGTTGGATCGACAGTCGTCCGAGCGCGGCTGTACCAAGCGCGGTCGCATGGGCCGACGGATAGAGCCCGATCGGAAGCTGCGTCAGGTCGGCGACTCCTTGCATGAGCACGCGTGACTGGATCAGCCCCCCGTCGACCCGCAGCGACCGCAGTCGCTGACCCGTGTCTTGTGCGATGACATCTGCAAGCTCCGCGACCTGGGCAGCGATTCCCTGCAGAACGGCGGTCACGATGTGCGCGGGCCGCGTCGCCAGGGTGACGCCGGCAAACGTGGCGGTCGCGTCCGGACGCCACCAGGGTGCCGCCAGACCGGCCAACGCCGGCACGCACACCACCCCGGCTGCGTCATCTGTCGCGAGTGCATCCAGGTCACGCGCGTGGCTGATGAAGCCCATCTCGATCAGCCAGCGCACGGCGGAGCCCGCGGCGTAGATCTGACCATCGATGCAGTACACGGTGCTCCCGTGGATCCGCCATGCGACCGAGCTCGTCAAGCCGGCCACGGAGCGCACTACTCGCGGTCCGGTGTTGGCCAACAGGAACGCGCCCGTCCCGAACGTGCACTTGGCCTCGCCTGAGGCCCAGCATCGCTGTGCGAGCAGCGCCGCCTGCTGGTCGACGATCAGTCCGCCGACAGTGATCGCCTCGCCGAACGCGGTCGTCGTGCCGACGCATTCGTCGGATGCGACGATCCTCGGAAGGCGCTCGTCGCTTAGAGCGAACAGCTCGAGCAGCCGCTCGTCCCACTCGACGCGATCGATGTTCATCACGAGCGAGCGGCTTGCCGTCGATACGTCGGTGACGAACTCCCCCGTGAGCCGGTGAATGAGCCATGAGTCGGTCGTGGTCACGACCCCCTCGCTGGTCAAATTGCGCCGCAGCCAGGTCATCTTCGGGGCCGAGAAATACGGGTCGAGCACCAGGCCAGTCATCGCCGCCACCATCTCCCGATGCGCGTCAAGCTCAGCGCACACCCCAGAGGCACGCCGGTCCTGCCAAACGATCGCCGGCGACAGCGGCCGACCACTATCCGGATCCCAGGCAAGAACCGTCTCGCCCTGGTTCGCGATCGCGACCACACCAACCCGCGAACCCGCCCGCGCAAGTGCGCGACGGCCGGCGTCCAGCACGGACTCGAGCAGCGCGAGCGGGTCCTGCTCGACCCCGCCACCCGCCAGGTACTGCGGGTGCAGCGCGATCTCCTCGCTCGCGATCACCCCATCGACGGGAGACACCACGACCGCCTTGGTCGCCGATGTCCCTTGATCGATCGCGAGCACCGCGTCCGCGGTCACAGCTACGCTCCCAGCACGCAGTGTCAGGTGTGACTCAACGCCTCTTCGTAGGGCGGGGATTTCACGGCATTGTGCCGACGCCGGGCAACGGCCCGGCATCCGGCTCGTCGATCGTCCGGACCGGGCCTTTGAACCATTTCTTGGCGGACAACTGGTACCAGCCGACGACGCCGACGAACACGACGACCGTCACCGGTAGGGCGTAGTTGAAGAAGTTCAGACTGAAGCCGGAGTTCCAGGGCACGCCCGTCGGCGTAAACGGAAGAACGAAGATGACGACGCAGATCGCCACCCACACCGTGCCGACGATGTTCATCCATTTGTACTTCCCGCCGAGCGTCCATGGGCCAGCCGCGAACTCCTTGCCCTTGCGCCAGCGAAGGAACACCGGCGTCACGTACGCGATGTAGAGACTAATCGTTGCGATCGAGGTTACGGCGAGGAACGCCACCGGCGTGCCCAGCGAGTTTGGGAAATACGCCGGGATCGTAAGCACGAACGCAAACACGATCACGAACAGGACCGACCAGGTCGGCGCCCTGTTCTTCCCGAGCCTTCGCCACAGGGCGTGGCCGGGAACGGCACCGTCGCGTGAGAACGCGAACGTCATCCGCGAGGCGGAGGTCACGATCGCCATCCCGCAGAACAGCTGCCCGACGGTCGAGATCAGGATCACGACCTTTGCCGCCGTTGAACTGAGCGCCGTTTCGAAGATCGCGAGTGACGGGTAGCCGGAATGGAGGATCGTCGACTCCTTACTCCGTTGAATCGCGAACGTGATCGCCAGCAGCACGATCCAGCCGATCGCCGCCGAGTAGAACACGGAGCGCCAGAGACCCCTTGGCGCCGACTGCGCGGCGTCGTGTGTTTCCTCGGAGATGTGGGCCGACGCGTCGTAGCCGGTGATCGTGTACATCGTCAGCAGGAACCCGACTGGCAGCACGTAGAGCCAGAAGAACGGCACGTGTGTCGAGCCAGCCTTGAACCCCGAGTTGTTGATCGTGTGGGTGAACACGTACGAGATACTCGCGTGGTGGATCGGGCCAAAGATGAGGATCCCGACGATCGCCGCGACACCGAGCACGTGCCACCACACCGAGATGCCCGTGAAAAGCGACACGAGGTGGCTGCGGAACACGTTGATCAGCCCGTCGACGATCAGGATCAGCGCGAACATCGCGAACTCGACGTGCGCGATGTAGTGAGCGTTGGTGGAGCCGAAGTTGAACACGAAGTCGACGTTCGACAGCCCGAGCAGCGTCACCAGGAAGACCGAGCTGACATACACGACTGACGCGGTCCCGGCGACGAGGCCGATCAGGTTGAACCAGCCCGTGAACCACCCCCAGCCGGGACCGGCCAGCTTCGATGCCCAGTAGTAGATGCCGCCGGAGGTCGGCATCGCCGAGGCGAGCTCCGCCATCGGGAGGGCGACGCCGATCAAGATGATTGCGCTGATCACCGGCCAGGCGATCGAGATCGCGACCGGGCCGCCGTTGTTGAAGGCCTGACCATATGTCGTGAAGCACCCTGCCAACACCGAGATGATCGAGAACGAGATCGCGAAGTTGGAGAAGCGGCTCCACCCGCGGTTCAGCTCCTGCTTGTAGCCGAGCTCCGCAAGCCGTTCTTCGTCCGTCGACTGCCCCTCGGATGTCAGGCTCATGACAGCTACCTCTCCCTCAGCTGAAATCAGGCTTCACATCGTGGTATATACCACTTGGTATAGGCCAGCAACATATCGTGGGTCCGATCGTCTGTCAAGAAATGTCTCAAGAGCCCGTCTACGAGCAAATCGCCGCGGCCGTACGCGCCCAAATCGATGCCGGTGAACTCAAGCCGCACACGCCGGCGCCGTCCGAGCGAAGCCTCGGCTATCGCTTCGGCGTCAGCCGTATGACCGCACGCGCCGCAATCCAGGCGCTCGAGGAGGAGCGCTACGTATACCGCAACGGCCGCCGTGGCACCTTCGTCTCCGAGCCGCGCCTCGAGCTTCCGATCGGCAGCTTCACGGTCGACGTCGCCCGAACCGGTCACCAGCCGCGCGCCGAGCTGCTCGTTGCGGAAAGGCGCATCCCCAGTGCACCCACGAGATCCGCCTTACGGCTCGGCGCTCGCGAGAAGGTCAACTACATCCAGCGCCTTCGTTTTGCCGGAGACGAACCGATCGCGATCGAGAACACGTCGATCCCGCAACGCCTGTGTCCCGACCTGCTCGATCAGGACCTCCAGCATTCACTGTGGCTCTTGCTCGAGCAGCGATACGGGATCACCGTCGCGCGAGCGGAGGCCGTAATCCAGGCGGCCACGCCCAGTCCGGAGGAGGCGCAACTGCTAGGGGCCGAGCCGACCACGCCCCTGATCCTGCTCGACCGGACCGTTGTCGACGCGACCGGACGGCCAATCGAGTTCGCCCGGGACCTCTACCGATCCGATCGGGCCAGCTTCCGAGTCGGGGCACAACTGAGCTTGCACCGGCCGACGCGGTAGGGCATCAGCCGTGTGAGCTCCAAGCTACGTGCAGCGCGGCCTAGATTGTGGTCGTCGCCCGTAACATCGCTCCCCGCCCCGCGCATTCAGGCCCTGATAGACCGCATCACAATCTCGCGGGCACCCTTTGAAGCCGCGCGGTCACGATGACGTGGTCGGCGCAGCGGCTGGCGATCGCGGCGATAGTCGCGGTGGGATTTACCGCCCCGGAGGTCACAAAGACGCTGCCGTCGATGATGAAGAGGTTTGGCACGTCGTGGGTGCGACCGAAAGGATCGACTACTGAGTCGGTCGGGCTGGTGCCCATCCGGGCGGTGCCGAGTAGATGCCATCCGCAGTCCGGGAACCACTCAACTGTGTCGGTCCGGATTGCCCCAGCCTGGAGATGTGCCTCGCGTGCGCGCTCGGTGTTGAACGCGAGGTTCGTGCGAGTTGCGTCAGACATTCGGTATCGGATCTTTGGTGCTGGGAGCCCGTCGCTGTCGGTGATCGCATCGGCAAGAGTTACGCGGTTGTCGGCGTCTGGCAGATCCTCGGCGATGAAGCCCCAGGCGTACGCGTGCCCCAGCGTCGAAGTGGTGATCTCGTGCAACCTCTCTCCCCAGCCGTCGGCTAGCGACATGTCTGCGTGTCCGGACATCGCGAGCGTTACAGACGGCGGCCCGGCGGGCAGCAGCTCCCAGTGGGAGCCGCGCACGAACCCGCGCGCCTCATCGGTCTCAGCGAACTCGCTCGAGACCAGTGGCGCGCCGAACGGCCCCGACCAACTCTCGAGATGCTCATCGTATGTTCCGAGCACCGTTACGTAGGGGTGGAGCATCAGCCGTCTTCCTACGAGTCCCGAACTGTTGGCCAATCCGTCCGGGAAGCGAGTCGACCGCGAGAGCAGCATCAGCCGCGGTGTGCCAACACCGTTCGCGGCGAGAACCACGATCGACGCGTCCTGGCGCTGCTCCTTGCCTTCACGGTCGATATAGATCGCGCCAGTCGCCAACCCCTCCCGGCTAACGGTTATCTCCTTGACCCGCGCCCCAGTGATCAGACGGGCCCCATCCCGGAGCGCAGGCGGCCAGTGGGTGATGTCGGTGCTTGCCTTCGCGCCCTCCGGACAGCCCCACATACACGTGCCCCGGCGCACACACGCGGGGCGCGATTGGTAGGGGAGCGAGGGCATTGCGAGTGTGGACGGCCACCAATGCCACCCGAGCTGGTTCATCGCGGCGCCCATCTTCTGTCCGATTCGCCCGATCGGAAAGGCGGGCAGCGGTGGCGCGGCGCCGGCGGGATAGGCCGGGTCACCGCCCATGCCGGAGATCCCCATCTCCACATCAATCCTCTCGTAGTGAGGGGCCAGGTCCTCATACGAGACAGGCCAGTCCTCCGCCACGCCGTCAAGCGACCGAACCGCGAAGTCCGAAGGATGCATTCGCGTCCAGATCGCGCCAAAGTGGATCGTGCTGCCCCCGACCGCGTTGAACATCAGGGGATGCACGTCGGCCTCAGAGACCTCGCACGGGTAGTCCTCGGGCAGCCCCCGGGTATTGGGATTGTTGTGCCAGCGCCCGGTGGTCTCCACGTCGAACGTCCGTCTCGTACCCGGGAACTCGTCGGCATTGCGCCAGGGTCCCTGCTCCAAGCAGACGACGTTGAATCCCTGGCTCGCGAACCTGGCCGCAGCGACCGCCCCAGAGGCTCCCGCGCCCACGATCAGCACATCAACGGGCGCCGGCGCAGATTCCCGTCGGATCGATCGGGGCGGCACCTGCTCAGATCCCTCACTCCCGGGTGCTCGCCCATTGCCGACTGCCTGCTTGCTCCCCTCCCGCAGGGGCGAAGGTCGGTATCGCTCGCCCCGCCCGCGCACGGGAGCGAGGAGGCTCTCGTCCAGGTAGTAGTCAGCCTCGTCTGGAAGGATGGGTCTCTGCTTCTGGCCTGGATAGGCCAGCCGCTTACGTACCCGAGGGCTCATGTAATAGGCGCCGACGACCACCTGCTTCAAGACCTCAAGCGCCTCGCCATCGTCCTGCTCGAGTCGGGCAAGCTCGCTAGCCGGGTCCCTGGTCTGAGCATTATCCAAGAGCGTGCGAAGCCTAGGTGCGAGATCCGGTCGCACTTCCAACACACGATCAGCCCACTTTTCATGAACGCCGGCCGCCGTCGCGGCGGGCATCGTTCCCCAGCTCGGAATCAGAACATCCGCCAGCATTCCCAGCGTCATGCGGTCGCACTCGGAGAGGCGGACGGCCTCAACCGGCGCCGGCATTGTGGGCTCCGATTCAGCGGGCCGTTCCTCTCCCATCCGCATTCAGTTTAGTGCGATTTACCCGACGTGATTGGGTCGTCAGGAACTGCAACTATGCCCTCCAGACGATCACGCACGGACTCGTCCGAGCCAAAGTGAGCACCATCACGAATCTCGCTGCCTCGCCGTGCACTGGTCGCGCCGGCATCCAGCCGCGGAGCTAGATTGACCGCTGTGTCGATCACGCTCGCGTGGGTGGGAGATGGTGCGCCTCGAATGGAGGTGGCGCACGTCGAGCGGCACGGTCGGGAGCTGGTCGCGGTCGGTACGCAACTCGGAGCGGTTTACGAGCTGCGCTACCGGCTCGAGCCCGACGTGCTGCGCTTAGAGCTGGTCGGGCACCGCTCGCTTGAGGTTTGGCTCGATGACGCCGACTTCTTTGACCTCGGCTGGTCACCGGTGTTCAATTCGCTGCCGGTCGTCCGAGACGGCCTGCTGCAGTCCGGTCCGGCACGCGCCTACGTCATGCAGTGGGTGGACGTCCCCTCACTGGAGGTGACCAAATCCGAGCAGCGATACGAGCCGCTGGGCGACGGGCTGATCCGCTTTTGCTCCGGGACCTTCACCGCCGACATCCGATTCGACGAAAACGAGTTCGTGGTCGACTACCCAGGCATCGCCCTGCGGGCGAGCAAGAAGTAGCACCCCCGCGGGCGGCGGATGGTACGTTCGTCGCTTCGGCGCGCTCGGAAGCTCAACCTGGGCGAGTCGTGTGTCGTGCGTGTCCGAGACACTGTGTCCGTGTCGACTTCGACCGATAGAGGGTTGTTAGAGGCGTTGCGCAGCCAGGGGCGTCCGGTTCGCTTTCGGCGTGGGCAGGCGTTGTTTTCGGAGGGCGACATCCCCGAGCGCGTGTTCATCATTGAGCGCGGTTCGGTGATCGTCAGCCGGGTCGCCGCGGGTGGACGCGAGATTGTGCTCGGGTTGTGCGGCGTGGGCGACGTGATCGGGGATCTGGCGGTGCTGGACGGCGGACCTAGGTCTGGGACGGCGGTCGCTGCAGACGAGGTCGAGACGATCGTCGCGCCCGCGTCAGTGCTCCTGCACACGCTGCGGGATCCCGACGCTTCGATGCAGTTGTTGCGAGTACTTGCGGGCCGGCTGCGAGAGGCGGATCGCCGACGGCTTGAGTTCGCAGCGCTGGGCACGCTGGGACGGGTGGCGTGGAGGCTGGTGGAGCTCAGCGATCGCTTCGGCCGTGATGCGGCGGACGGGATCGCAGTCGACCTCCCGCTCTCCCAGGAGCAGCTTGCGAGCTGGTGTGGCGCCTCGCGGGAGGCAACGGTCAAGGCGCTCAGCACGCTGCGCAAGCTCGGCTGTATCCGTACCGGCCGGCGCAGCGTGTTGATTTGCGACATGGACGCGCTGCGCGGTCACGCGTACGGCGCGTCGTAGCGGACGTTCGCCGAAAACACCGGACGGGACGTCCCCAGCAGCGGTGCTGGAGGGTCCGCAGCGGCTCAACGCGCTGATCGCGAGTGCGTCAAAGGACGCAGATCTTCTGTGTCGACGGCCGTGGTCGCACGAAGCGCGCGGAGAGACAGTTTCGACATGGCCAATACCCGGACTGAACCTACAGCCGGGAAACACCGCGTCACGCGGCCGTTCCTAAGGAGCAACGCCATGTCATCCACCCTGCACACAGAGATCATCCGCAGCCGCCGGCAGGAGGCCGCCACCCACGAGCTACACGCCAGACACGCCCGCGAGGCGAGCATCCTGGCTCGGCGCGGTCGCATTGCGATCAGGCGTCGGGTCGTCGGCGCGCTCGCCGTGCTCGCTGCCGTCGGACTGTGCATCGGTGTCGCGACCACGACGCCGGTGAGCGCCCACGCGAGTCAACCCCCTTCGCGCGTCGGCCACACGGCGACCACCAGCGGCCTGTCGCGCCAGCACGCCCTGGCCTCTCAAGGCTCCGATGCAGACGCGGCGAGGTTCGCCGCGGAAGTCCGCAAGTTGGAGCGCAAGGGCTACGTGCAGTGGCTGTGCACGAGAACTGGGATGCTGATGCACGACACCGACACGGGGCGGTTTGCCACGGTCCGGTGGTAGCGAGGGACAGACCACTTGCTTCAAGACCTCAAGCGCCTCGCTACCGTCCTGCTCAAGTCGGGCGAAGCTCGCCGACCGGATCTGTGGTGCGAGCATCATTCAAGGGCACGCGCTCAGGAACCATGCAACGCGCGAAGGACCAGGCAGATGATGGCGATCACGGAGGCCGCGCCGCGCATTCTGCGCGCGCCGGACCGATCGGAGGTTGAGGATGGCTGATGTGTTCGTCTCGTACTCACGCCGCGACGCGGAGTTCGTCGGACGACTCTCGGCCTCGATCCACGACGCCGGGAAGGAAGTCTGGGTCGACACGGAGGGGATCGCCGACGGCGAGGTGTTTCCCGAGGCGATCAAGCGTGCGATCGAGGGGTCGGACGCGTTCGTCTTCGTGATCACGCCGGATTCAACTCATTCCGCCTATTGCGAGAACGAGGTCGAGTACGCGCGTGAGCTGCAGAAGCGGATCGTGCCCGTCCTGCGCGCCACCGTGCCCGATTCGGAGCTGCATGCCGAGATTCGCGATCGAAGCTGGATCCCGTTCACCGACGATGCCGAGTATGGCCCGTCGCTGGGCCGTCTGCTGAGCGCGATCGATGCGGATCTGGAGGGCGCGCGCGAGCACACCCGATGGCTCGTGAAGGCGCTCGACTGGGACGGGCGGGGCCGCAACACGAGCCTGTTGCTGCGCGGCAGTGAGTTGCGAGAGGCGGAGGCGTGGGTCGCCTCCCGTCCGGCCGACGCCGATCCCGCGCCCACCCCCGTACAACGTGAGTATCTGCTCGCGAGCCGCAACGCCTCCGCGCGCCGCCAGCGACTGCTCGTGGCGGCGAGCCTGACGGTGGCGGTGGTGTCGGTCGGTCTGGTGATCTTCGCGCTGATCTCACGGTCCCAGGCGGTGACCGAGCGCGTGACCGCCGATTCCGTCTCGCTCGCATCGCAGGCGGAGAGCGAGCTCACGGTCGATCCGGAGATCTCGGTGCTGCTCGGGACCCGAGCAGTTCACACCTCGCCGACGCCGGAGGCGATGTTCGCGCTGCGCGAGTCGCTCGACGATTCGCCGCTGCAGCTCGCGGTCGGGATCGGCACCGAGGAGAGTTGCTCGGCGTCCAACGGATCAGGACCGTCGGTCGCCTACGGGCCCGGCGGTCGTACGCTGCTGGCGGTCCGCTGCGATGGCAGGCTGGAGCTCGTCGACGCCGGTACCGGCCGCGTCGAGCGCGTGACCAGGCTCGCCTCGCCCGGCGACGTCGTCGCATACAGCTCTGCCTCGGCACTGTTCGCCGTGGGCACCGGCCATGGACTGGAGCTGCTCGATCCCACGACGCTCGACGTTCGCTCGACATTGCCGGGCCTCGGACAGGCATCGAGCGTCGCGTTCAGCCCCGACGGCCGAGCCGTGGCGGTCGGCAGCGATCAGGGAGCCGTCGTGTGGAGCGTCGCGACCCACGCGCGGCGGCGCCTATTCAAATCGACGACGCCGACGACGGTCGTCTACTCGCCGAACGGGCTGCTACTGATCACGCAGACCGGCCTGGGACCGATCGACGTCTACAACGTTGCCAGCGGACGCCTGGTGCGGCGGCTCCCGGACGGCACCGACGGCGGCGTGACCCTCGCCGTCAGTGACAGCACCCGGCAGCTCGCGTACAGTCATTTTCCGCCGGGAGGTGGCACCGGCATTGTCTCGATCATGAGCGC
>DATNKY010000713.1:0-2345 GCA_035603155.1 Solirubrobacteraceae bacterium | reverse complement strand
CGGCTTCATACACGCGTTCATGGCAGATCGCGGCGCCGATCGCCGCGTACCCCGCACCGAGCCCCTTGGCCGTCGCGATGATGTCGGGCGTGAACGGCAGCTTGTCGGATGCGAACCAGCTGCCGGTACGCCCCACGCCCGTCACGACCTCGTCAAAGCAGATCAAAAACCCGTGCCGCTCGCGGCGCTCGGCGAGCCCCTCCCAGAAGCGCTGCGGCGCCATGTACGCGGGCAGCGCGGCGCCGCTGATCACTTCACCGAAGAACGCCGCGACGTTCTCGGGTCCGGCATGCTCAAGCGCCGCGTCGAGCGCCTCCAGCGCGCGCTCGCCCGTCAGATCAAAACGCCATGTGCTCGGCGGGATATGCGGCTGCTCGCGCAGGTACGGGGTCAGCGGTCCCTTCAGTCCCGGCCGACCGGTCAGCGCGAGGGTCGCCATCGTCGGGCCGTGGTAGGACTGAGCCGGCGAGATCACCCGCGATCGCTGAGGCTCGCCGCGCTCGACGTGGTAGCTGCGCGCCATCCGAAGCGCACACTCGTTGGCCTCCGCGCCACCGGTCACGAAATGAACCCGGTTCATACCCTCGGGAGCGACCGCGGTCAATTCCCGCGCGAGCCGCTGCTCAGCCGGACTGGTCAGCCGCTCGTTATGGACAAACGCCACCTGCTGGGCCTGGGCTCGGGCCGCCTCGATCAGATCCGCGCGCCCGTGGCCGAGCGTCAACGCCATCGACCCGCCACTCATCGCGTCGAGATACCGCCGGCCCGACGCATCAACAGCCCACACGTCATCACCCGCCACGATCATCGGATACCGCCGGTCAAACTCAGGCGGCAGCACACGGGTCTGCGAACACTGCACGAGCGCGTCCGTCACGGGCTGATCTCCCTTTGAACCAGGACCTACAAATGGTCCGAACCGAGGTCCTTATAGCAATAGACTCTATCGATCGCAAACGATCTGAGAATGTCAGCGGAGGGTCGCCGTGGGGACTAGCAGCGAGACGACGTTGAAGGTCATGGAGCCAGCGACCGAGCAGGTGATGGCGGAGCTCGAGCATGCGGGCGTCGAGGAGGCCGATGCCGCGGTGGTGCGCGCGAAGGCGGCGTTCGACGGCTGGCGCGCGGTCACGCCGAGCGACCGCGGGCGTGTGTTGCGCGCGATCGCCGATGCGATCTCCGATCACGCCGAGGAGCTCGCCCGGCTCGAGGCGCGCAACGTCGGCAAGCCGATCGGCGACGCGCGCGGAGAAGTGGGAATGGTCGCCGACACGTTCGCCTACATGGCCGGTGCGCCCGAGCGACTGCTCGGTGACACGATCCCGGTCGCCGGCGGGATCGACATGACGTTCCGTGAGCCGCTCGGCGTCGTCGGCCTGATCACGCCATGGAACTTCCCGCTGGCGATCGCGTCGTGGAAGGTCGCACCCGCGCTCGCGGCCGGCAACACGATCGTGCTCAAGCCCGCCGAGCTGACGCCGCTGACCGCGATCGAGCTCGAGAAGATCGCGCTCGAGGCCGGGCTGCCGGAGGGCGTGCTGAACGTCGTCGTCGGCCCCGGCCGGGTCGTCGGCGAGCGGCTCGCCGAGCACCCGGACATCGCCAAGGTCGCATTCACCGGATCGACCGCAGTCGGCCAGCGGGTCGGCGCGCTCGCCTCGCAGTCGATCAAGCGCGTGACGCTCGAGCTCGGAGGTAAATCAGCGAACGTGATCTTCGCCGACGCAGACCTCGAGGCAGCCGCCGAGGCGGCGCCGCTCGCGGTGTTCGGCAACGCCGGCCAGGACTGCTGCGCGCGCTCGCGGATCCTCGTCCAACGGTCCGCGCTCGAGCGGTTCCTGGCGCTGTTCGAGGAGGCCGTGAAGGGGCTCCGCGTCGGCGATCCGCTCGACGACAACACCCAGATGGGGCCGCTGGTCTCCGCCGACCAGCGCGACAAGGTCGGCTCCTACGTCAACGGCGAGGCACCGGTCGCATTTCGCGGCCACGCCCCCGACGGCCCCGGCTACTGGTTTGCGCCGACCGTCCTCTGTCCGGTGGGCAATCAGGATCGCGCCGCACGCGAGGAGATCTTCGGCCCCGTTGCCGCGGTGATCCCGTTCGACACCGAGGAGGAGGGGATCGCGCTCGCCAACGACACGGTCTACGGGCTGTCCGGATCGGTCTGGACACGTGACGGCTCCCGGGCGCTGCGCGTCGTCCGAGCGCTCGACAGCGGCACCCTGTCGGTCAACTCCAACACGTCGGTCCGGGTCGGGACGCCGTTCGGCGGCTTCAAGCAGTCGGGGATCGGCCGCGAGCTCGGGCCGCACGCGCTCGACTACTACACCGAGCTCAAGAACGTC
>DATNKY010000708.1:0-12128 GCA_035603155.1 Solirubrobacteraceae bacterium | reverse complement strand
ACGCGCCCGGCGCCGGCCGGACCGAGTGGTGCGACAGCCCACATTCGGGATACCTGCTCAGCGGCGAGCTCGAGTACGAGTTCGACGATGGCTCGCCCGTGATGCGCGTCGCGGCTGCGCAGGCGTTTGTGCTTCCACCGGCCCCCGCTCACCGCGGGCGCAACCACGGCGACGAGCCCGCGCGCCTGTTCATAATCGACGCGCTCCCGGCCCAGCCGTAAACGCCGGCTTCAGAGGTTGACCGCGACGTACTTCGTCGCCAGGTACTCCTCGATCCCCTCGTGACCGCCCTCGCGGCCGAATCCCGACTGCTTGACGCCGCCGAACGGCGCGCCGGCGTTGGAGACCATCCCCTGGTTGAGGCCGACCATCCCGGTCTCGAGCCCCTCGACGACGCGCAGCGCGCGCTTGAGGTTGCTCGTGAACACGTATGCGACCAGCCCGTACTCGGTGTTGTTGGCCGCCGCGATCGCCTCGTCCTCGTCATCGAAGCTGCGGATCGGCGCTACCGGGCCGAAGATCTCCTCCTGCAGGAGCTCGGCGTCGTCCGGCACGTCGGTCAGGACTGTCGGGTCGTAGAAGTAGCCGGCGCCGTCGAGAGCGTGACCGCCGACGACCGCGTGCGCGCCACGACCGATCGCGTCCTGAACGAGCTCTGAGACCTTCGAGCGCTGGTTGTCGTCGATCAGCGGTCCCACGTCGACGCCTTCGTCGACGCCGCGGCCGACCTTGAGCGCGCCCATCTGGGCCGCCAGCTTGTCGGCGAACTGCTCGGCGATCGCGTCGGCGACGTGGAACCGGTTCGCCGAGGTGCAGGCTTCGCCGATGTTGCGCATCTTGGCGATCATCGCTCCGGCGACTGCCGCGTCCAGGTCGGCGTCCTCGAACACGAGGAACGGCGCGTTGCCGCCGAGCTCCATCGAGAGCCGCAGCAGCGTGTCCGAGGCCTGGGCCATCAGCTTGCGCCCGACCTCGGTCGATCCCGTGAACGACATCTTTCGCAGCCGCGGGTCGGAGATCAGCGGCGCGGTCGTCGCAGACGACGAGGAGGCGGTGAACATGTTCAGCACGCCACCTGGGAGACCGGCCTGCTCGAGAATCTTCCCCAACGCCAGCATCGACAGCGGCGTCTGCTGGGCCGGCTTTACGACCATCGTGCAGCCTGCCGCCACAGCCGGGCCGATCTTGCGGGTGCCCATCGCGAGCGGAAAGTTCCAGGGCGTGATCATCAGGCACGGGCCGACCGGCTGCTTCATCGTCAGCACACGGCCCTGGCCGTTGGAGTTGACCGCGTAGCGTCCCTCGATTCGCACGGCCTCCTCGGAGAACCAGCGGAAGAATTCCGCCGCGTAGGCGATCTCGGCCTGCGACTCCTTGACGGTCTTGCCCATCTCGAGCGTCATCAGCAGCGCCAGTTCCTCCTGGCGCTCGATGATCATCTCGAACGCGCGGCGCAGTATTTCTCCTCGCTCGCGGGGTGCCATCCTGGCGAATTCCGGTCCGGCGGCGACGGCCGCGTCGAGCGCCGCCTTCGCGTCGTCCACCGACGCATCGGCGACCTCGCACAGCGACTCGCCGGTGGAGGGGTCCTCGACCGACAGCGTGCCATTTGCGCCGTCACGCCACTCGCCGCCGATGTACAGCTGCTTTGGAACCTGGTCGACTACTTGCTGCTCTTGCGATGGGGTGATCGTGGTCATGCGCCTCACGCTACTACGAAGCAGACCGGCCGCCGAATCGTTCGGCGGCCGGTCGCTGGGGGAGGGGTCCTGGGTTGAGGAGTTAGGCCGCGGCGGGCTGGACCGACGGCTGCTCGAGGGTAACCCCAAGCACCTCGTCAATCGTCATCGCGAAGTGGAACTTCATCTGCTCGCGGACCTCCTCGGGGACGTCGTCGAGGTCACCGCGGTTACGCTCCGGGAGCACCACATCGGTGAGCCCGGCGGCGTGCGCCGCGAGGACCTTCTGCTTGACGCCGCCGATCGGTAGGACGCGACCCTGGAGCGTCACCTCACCCGTCATCCCGACGGTGTGCTTCACGGGTCGGTCACTGAGTAGCGAGGTCAGCGCCGTCACCATCGTCACGCCGGCGCTGGGGCCGTCCTTGGGGATCGCTCCCGCGGGGACGTGAACGTGGAACGCGCGATCCTCGAACGCGGGCTGCTCGATCCCGAGCTCGCCGGCATGGCCGCGGACGTAGGAGAGCGCGATCTGCGCCGACTCCTTCATCACGTCGCCCAACTGGCCGGTCAGCGTCAGCCCGGGCTTGCCGGGCATCGCCGTCGCCTCGACGAACAGCACGTCGCCGCCGGCACCGGTGACCGCGAGACCGGTCGCAACGCCGGGCACCGCCGTCCGAATCGCCGACTCCTGGAAGTGGCGCTGGCGTCCGAGCGCGTCCCGGATCGCATCCAGGTCGATCACGACCGGGGCCTGGACCTGGTTTGACGCGATCCTGGTCGCGGTCTTTCGCAGCAGCGTCCCGAGGTCGCGCTCGAGCTGGCGGACGCCGGCCTCACGCGTGTACTCGGTTGTCACCGTCTCCAGCATCACGTCGGAGATCTCGACCTCATCGGCCCGCAGGCCGTTGCGCTCGAGCTGGCGCGGCCACAGGTACCCGCGGGCGATCGCGACCTTCTCCGAGGTCGTGTACCCGTCGAACCGGATGACCTCCATGCGGTCGAGCAACGGACCGGGGATCGTGTCGGCCACGTTGGCGGTGGCGATGAACATGACCCCGCTCAAGTCGAGCTCGAGATCGAGGTAGTGATCGCGGAACGAGTGGTTCTGCGCTGGGTCGAGGACCTCGAGCAGAGCCGCCGACGGGTCGCCGCGCCAATCGGCGCCGACCTTGTCGACCTCGTCGAGCATGATCACGGGGTTCATCGTGCCCGCATCGCGGAGCGCGCGGACCAGGCGGCCCGGAAGCGCGCCGATGTACGTGCGGCGGTGGCCACGGATCTCGGCCTCGTCGCGGACGCCGCCCAGTGACATGCGGACGAACTTGCGTCCGGTCGCGCGGGCGATCGACTCGCCGATCGAGGTCTTGCCGGTGCCGGGCGGTCCGATCAGCGTCAGGATCGCGCCCGAGCGCTTGTCCTCGGTGATCCCGCGGTCGACGCGCAGCTTCTTGACCGCGATGTACTCGACGATCCGGTCCTTGACGTCATTGAGCCCGGCGTGGTCCTCGTCCAGGATCACGCGCGCGTTCTCGGGGTCGAGCTTCTCGTCGGACTTCTCGGACCACGGCACGGCGATCAGCCAGTCGAGGTAGGTGCGGATCACGCTCGACTCGGCCGACTGCTCGCCCATCCGCTCAAGACGACCGAGCTCCTTCTCGGCCTGCTCCTTGGCGTACTCGGGCATGCCGGCCTCTTCGATCTTGGTCCGGTACTCCTCGATGATCGAGGCGTCGTCCTCGTCGAGCTCCTTGCGGATCGACTCCATCTGCTTGCGCAGGAAGTACTCGCGCTGCTGCTTCTCGGCGCCGGACTCGACGTCGTCGCGGATCCGCTTACGGACCTGAAGCTCGGCCAGCCGCTCGCGCTGGAAACCCAGCGCCAACTCGAGGCGCTCGGTCACGTCAAGCGTCTGCAGCAGCTCGACCTTCTGGTCGTAACGGAGATCCGGGCTGTAGCCGCTCGTGTCGGCGAGCGTGCCCGGCTCGGAAATGCTTCTCAGAAATGCGGAGATACGGCCGTCGTCGCCACGGACCTCGAGGATCTCCTCGACCACGGCGCGATACTCACGCTCGAGGTTGCGGGTCTTACCGTCGACTGGAACCGGATCGGGCCGCTCGTCGACCTCGACGAACAGGCGCCCGTCGGGCATCGTCTGCGCGGCGCCCGCGACGCCACGGTGCAGGCCTTGGAGCGCGACCGCGCGTCCCCCACCGGGGAGGCGGACCCGTTCAGAAATCTCGGCCACCGTGCCGATCGGTGCGAACTCCTGCTCGTGACGGGGCACGAGCAGGACACGGTCCTCATCGCCGGCTTCGATCGCCAGCGTTAGCGACATGCCCGGGAAGACGACAACGTCGTCAAGCGGGACAAGTAGAAGGCGGCTCATCAAGTCTTCACTTTCGTTAGTTGCTTACTGCGGATAAGTAGAGGATACCACCTGGGGGTCTCCCTGCCAAGCAGATCTCAGTCCGCATGACTTAGATTACTCGGGCCCTGTCAAACGGGCTTCACATCTGGGATCATCGGCGACGATGTCCGAACCCAAGAGCCCGTCGCAGGACTCGGTGCACGATGTTCTCGCGGCCGAGGAGTTCGGCGTCCCGGCGCCGGATCCCGTCCTGCGGCACGGGCCCGTCACCCTTCCGACCGATCCGACTGGGATCGCCGAGGCGCATGACGTCCTGGCCGCGGAGGAGTTCGCGATCCCGAGTTATCCGGGCGGCGGTTGGTTGGGCTCAAGCCCAGCCGACCGGTCCGGGGCGCGTTACGTGGCCGTCGGCGCCCTCGCGTTGGCGCTGCTATGGCGCCTCGGGCGCAAACGTCGCACTTAATCGACGCTTTCGGCACCCACGGCTGTCGGTCAAGGCGCGCCGGATGGCGGCCGTCCTCACGCGCTCGCCCGAGGGGTCGAAGACCTGGGCGCGCTGCTCAGCGGCGCGCCCGGCGCGGCGCGAGGTCCGTGATCGTCCCCTCGGCGATCTCGGCCGCGAAACCGACGGTCTCAGAGAGCGTGGGGTGGGGGTGCACCGTCAGTGCGAGGTCCTCGGCGTTGGCGCCCAGCTCGAGCGCGGCGATCGTCTCCGAGATGACGTCTCCGGCCGACACGCCGACGATCCCGCAACCGAGCAGCCGTCGCGACCCGGGCTCGAACAGTAGCTTCGTGTGCCCTTCGCTGCGGCCCAGGCCGAGCGCTCGCCCTGAGGCCGCCCACGGGAACACAGTTTGCTCGTACTCGATGCCCTGCTCCTTGGCCACGGTCTCGGTCAGCCCCATCCACGCGACCTCGGGGTCGGTGTAGGCGACCGACGGGATCGTCTTGGCATCGAACTCAGCGCCCGCGACGCCCGCGATCACCTCGGCGGCGACCTTCCCCTCGTGTGACGCCTTGTGCGCGAGCAGCGGCTCGCCGGTGATGTCGCCGATCGCGTAGATCCCGTCGACATTGGTGCGCATCCGGCGGTCGACCGCGATGAAGCCGCGCTGGTCGACGTTCACGCCTGCCGCGGCAGCGTCGATCAGATGGCCGTTGGGTACGCGTCCGACCGCGACGAGGATCTGGTCGAAGGTCTCTGGCCCGAGCCCCTCGATCTCAGCCACGAGCCCGTCCTCTGCGGCCTCGACGCCCGCCACCCGCGAGCCGAGATGGATCGCCTCGTAGCGGCCGGCGATCCGCTTCTGCAGCGGCTTGACGAGGTCCGGATCGCACCCATGGAGAAGATGGTCGAGGAGTTCGACGACGGTCACCTTGGAGCCCAGAGCGTCGTAGACGCACGCCATCTCGAGGCCGATGATCCCGCCGCCGATCACGAGCAACCGCCCGGGAACGGACTCCGGCGACAGCGCGTCTGTCGAGTCGATCACGCGCGGGTCATCCGGGAACCCGGGCAGCTTCGCCGCCTGTGAGCCGGCGGCGATGATGCAGTTCTCGAACGTGATCTCGCGCTCGCCGACGATCAGCGAGGAGGGGCCGGTGAACCGCGCCACCCCGTGCACGACTTCTACGTGGCGCTGCTTGGCGAGCCCGTCGATCCCCTTCGTGAGCCGGTCGACGACTGACGTCTTCCAGCCGATCAGCGCGCCGACATCGATCGAGGGATCCCCGAACGTGATGCCGTGCGAGCCCATCTCCTGCGCCTCGGCGATCACGCGCGCGGCGTGCAGCAGCGCCTTGGAGGGGATGCAGCCAACGTTCAGGCAGACGCCGCCGAGGCGCTCGTAGCGTTCGACGAGTGCGACCCGCAGCCCGAGATCGGCGGCGCGGAACGCGGCCGTGTAGCCGCCGATCCCGGCGCCGAGGACGACCACCTGAAAGTCGCGATCGCCGTCCGAGGACGGGGAAGGGGGCGGTGCCGGCTCGCGCTCGACGGCGACGTCAGAACGCGGCTCAGCACCGGACTCCGACTCGCTGGGCCCGGCCCCGTCAGCCTCGAGCGTCATCAGGACGCTGCCCTCCGAGACGCGGTCACCGATCGAGACGCGCAGCTGCGTGATCGTCCCGGCGACCGGTGCCGGGACGTCCATCGTCGCCTTATCGGACTCGAGCGTGACTAGGGGGTCCTCGAGGGAGATCTCGTCACCCGGGGCGACGTGGATCTCGATCACCGGGACATCGGTGAAGTCCCCGATGTCGGGGACGCGGATCTCCGAAGGAGTCACAGCAGCGCGCGACGCAGATCCGAGAGCACGTTGACGAGGAACGCGACGAACCGCGCCGCGGCGGCGCCGTCGATCACCCGGTGGTCATAGGAGAGCGACAGCGGCAGCATCAGCCGCGGGACGAATTCGTTCTCGGTGGGATTCCAGACAGGCTTCACCGCCGACCGTGTCGCACCGAGGATCGCGACCTCGGGCGCGTTGACGATCGGCGTGAACGACGTGCCGCCGATCCCGCCGAGCGAGGAGATCGTGAACGTCGAACCGCTCATGTCGGCCGGCGAGAGCTTGCCCTCGCGCGCCTTGCCCGACAGCGCGGTCAGCTCGCCCGCGATCTCCAGCAGGCCCTTGGAATCGGCCTGCTTGATCACCGGCACGACCAGGCCGCCGGGGGTGTCCGCGGCGAACCCGATGTTGTAATAGCGCTTGAGCACGAGCTCGTCGCCGTCGAGCGACGAGTTGAAGTTCGGAAACTCCTTCAGCGCCGCCACGCAGGCGACGACCAGGAACGAGACCATCGTCACCTTGACGTCCCGCTGCTCGGCGTTGAGCCGCTTGCGCCACGCCTCGAGCTCGGTGATATCCGCCTCGTCGTTGTGCGTGACGTGCGGGATCATCACCCAGTTGCGCGCCAGGTTCGGCGCCGAGATCCGCTGGATCCGCGAGCGCTGGACGCGCTCCACCGGCCCGAACTTCTCGAAGTCGATGGACGGCCACGGAGGCAGGTCGAGACCAGGCCCCGCGCCGGGGCCCGGCGGTGCGGCGGACGGCTGGCCGCCTTCAGCCGCCTGTTGGACGTCCTCCTTGGTGATCCGCCCCTTGCGGCCGCTGCCGCTCACGCGGCTGAGCTCAACGCCGAGCTCGCGGGCGAGGCGGCGGGCCGAGGGGCTCGCGTAGATAGCCGGATGACTCCGGCCCGGCTCGGTCGTGGCGAGGCTGGATGCCGAGCGAGCTGTGGCCGGAGCTCCGCCGTTGGCAGCGGGCGTCTCGGGCTCGGGCGCGGCGGGCTCGGCCGCCGGCGTCTCGGGCTCGGGCGCAGCGGACTCGGGCTCTGCCGCCGCCTCGGCTCCTGCCGCCGCCTTCGGCACCTCGGTCTCCGCCGCACCCTTCGGCGGCGCGGGCTGCGAGCCGCCGCCGTCAGACCCCCCATCACCCTCGCCCTCGAGCGTCACCAGCGCCGTGCCCTGCGAAACCTTGTCGCCGACCTTGACGACGACCTCCTTGACGATCCCAGCGGCCGGCGCCGGCACGTCCATCGTCGCCTTGTCGGACTCGAGCGTTACCAGCGGATCCTCAAGCGCGATCTGGTCTCCCGGCGCCACGTGGATCTCGATCACCGGGACGTCGTCGAAGTCGCCGATGTCCGGCACCTCGACGGTCGTCATAGCGGCACTCATACGGTGGTCGGCATCGGCGCCTCAGGGTCGATGTCGTACTTGGCGATCGCGTCCGCGACCAGCTGACGGTCGACGGCTCCCTCCTCGGCGAGCTCGCGCAGAGCCGCGACCGCGACGTAATTGCGGTCGACCTCGAAGAACCGCCGCAGCCCGGCGCGCGAGTCGCTGCGCCCGAAGCCGTCGGTCCCGAGCACGCGATAGCGCCCCGGAACCCACTGGCGGATCTGATCGGCATAGGCGCGGATGTAGTCGGTCGACGCGATCACGGGGCCGCTGTCAACTCCGAGCATGTCGGAAACGTACGCCTGGCGCGGCTCGGAGGTCGGGTGGAGCATGTTCCAGCGCTCGATCTCGATGCCCTCGCGACGCAGCTCGGTGAACGAGGTCACGCTCCACACGGCCGCGCGGACGCCGAAGTCCGACTCGAGCAGGTCCGCCGCGGCGAGCACCTCATTGAGGATCGTGCCCGATCCGAGGAGCTGGACCGAAGGACCGCTGCCGGCGGGTGCCTCGCGCAGCCGGTACATGCCGCGCAAGATCCCGTCGACCGCGCCCTCGGGCATCGGTGGATGGACGTAGTTCTCGTTCATCAACGTCAGGTAGTAGAAGACGTCTTCCTGCTCGACGAGCATCCGCCGCAGGCCCTCGTGGATGATCACCGCGACTTCGTAGCCAAATGTCGGGTCATACGCGCGGCAGTTGGGGACGACCGAGAACAGCACGTGGCTGTGGCCGTCCTCGTGCTGGAGCCCCTCGCCGTTGAGCGTCGTGCGGCCCGCCGTCCCGCCGAGCATGAACCCTCGCGTGCGGCTGTCGGCCGCGGCCCAGACGAGATCGCCGACCCGTTGGTAGCCGAACATCGAGTAGTAGATGTAGAACGGGATCATCTGCACGTCGTGGGCGCTGTACGACGTGCCGGCGGCGATGAACGACGAGATCGAGCCGGCCTCGGTGATCCCCTCCTCGAGGATCTGCCCGTGCTCGTCCTCCTTGTAGAACATCAGCTGCTCGGAGTCCTGTGGCTGGTAGAGCTGGCCGTCCGGGGAATAGATGCCGACCTGGCGGAACAGGCCCTCCATCCCGAACGTCCGTGACTCGTCGGGGACGATCGGCACCACGTGGCGGCCGAGCGACTTGTCGCGCAGCAGCGCCGCCAGGACCCGCACGAACGCCATCGTCGTTGAGATCTCTCTGTCGCCGGTCCCGTCAAGCTGGGACTTGAACAGGCTCAGGTCGGGGATCTCGAGCGGCTGGGACTTGCGTCGGCGGGCCGGCATCGGGCCCCCGAGCGCGGCGCGGCGCTCGCGCATGAACTGCATCTCCGGGGAGTCGTCGGGCGGCTTGTAGTACTCGGCCGCGCGCACCTGCTCGTCGGTCAGCGGCAGCTCGAACCGGTCGCGGAACGCGAGCAGCGCGTCCTCGGTCATCTTCTTTGCCTGGTGGGTGATCATCTGGCCCTCGCCCGAGACGCCCATTCCGTAGCCCTTGATCGTCTTGGCGAGGATCACGGTCGGCCGGCCGGTATGCCTGACGGCCGCGTCGTAGGCGGCGAACACCTTCTGCTGGTCGAGCCCGCCGCGGTTGAGCAGCCAGATCTGATCGTCGCTCATGTTCTCGACGCGCTCGAGCAGCACCGGATCCTTGCCGAAGAAGTGCTCGCGGACATAGGCGCCGTCGCGGGACTTGTATGTCTGGTACTCGCCGTCTACGGATTCCTCCATCACCTTCGCGAGCCGCCCGTCGGTGTCGGCCGCCAGCAGCGGGTCCCAGCGAGATCCCCAGATCACCTTGATCACGTTCCACCCCGCGCCGCGAAAGTCGGATTCGAGCTCCTGGATGATCTTGCCGTTGCCGCGCACGGGTCCGTCGAGCCGTTGGAGGTTCGCGTTGACGACCCAGATCAGGTTGTCGAGCCGTTCGCGTCCGGCGAGGCCGAGCGCGCCCATCGACTCGGGCTCGTCCATCTCGCCGTCGCCGAGGAACGCCCACACCTTGCGCCCGTCGGTGTCGGCCATCCCGCGTGCCTCGAGGTACTTCATGAACCGCGCCTGGTAAATGGATGTGATCGCCCCGATCCCGAGCGAGACCGTCGGGAACTGCCAGAAGTCCGGCATCAGCCACGGGTGCGGGTAGGAGGAGAGCCCACGCGCCCTCGAGACCTCCTGGCGGAAGCCGTCGAGCTGCTCGGCGGTCAGCCGGCCCTCGAGGAAGGCGCGCGCGTAGTTGCCCGGTGACGAGTGGCCCTGGAAGTAGACGAGGTCCCCTGGCCCGGGCTTGCCGCCCGCTCGGCTTCCGGCCTCGCTCGATTGGGCGGCGCCCGGGTCATCCGGCTCCGCAGTTGTCGCACGCCAGAAGTGGTTGAAGCCGACCTCGTACAGAGCCGCGAGCGACTGATAGCTGGCGATGTGGCCGCCGAGCTCTGACGAGAGCTTGTTGGCCCGGACCACCATCGCGATCGCGTTCCAGCGCACGATCGACCGCAGCCGCCGCTCGAGCTTCGGGTCGCCGGGGAACGGCGGCTCGAGCTCGGCGGGAATCGTGTTGACGTACGGCGTCGTCAGGGTGGCGATCGGGCCGGTGCCGACCTGCTGGGCGCGGTCGATGACGCGCGTCAGCAGCTGCCGGGCCCGGTCGGGCCCGTCGTGCGATACGACGGCGTCGAGGGCTTCGATCCACTCGGACGTTTCGGCCGAGTCGACGTCCGCTTCGGCGCCGTTGGTGCTGGGCGGCTGAATCTGCGCTCGGTCAGTCAATGTTCGCCTGCTCTGGGGACCTCGAATCGACTATACCCCGGAGACGCGGGCCGCAACGGGCGTGGCTCCGCCCGGCGGTTTCGCGTAGGTTGCCAGCATGAGCTTGCGCGAACTGGAAGGACTGCCGGGGCCCCCTTGGGACCGTCCGCTGGCGGGCTCGCTGGAGCGGCTGGTGGTCGAGTCACAGGTGCTGGCGGCGAACCCGCTCGGTGACCCGCCACGCCGCCCGCTGTACGTCTACCTACCGCCCGGGGTCCAGCCCGAAGACGACCGGCGGCTGCCGTGCGTATACGTGATCCAAGGGTTCACCGGCCAACTCGACATGTGGCTCTCGCGCTCGGCGTTCGAGCCCAACTTCGTCGAACGCCTCGACGCGATGTTCGCCACCGGCGAGTGCCCGGACGCCGTGATCGTGATGGTCGACGCGTGGACTTCGCGGGGCGGCTCGCAGTTCATCAATTCATCGAGCACCGGGCGCTACATGGATTACCTGTGCGACGAGGTGGTCGCGTTCATCGACGGCCGCTATCCGACCAGCGCAGACCGCGACCATCGAGCGCTGACCGGCAAATCGTCGGGCGGCTACGGCGCGATGGTCGTTTCGATGCTGCGGCCTGACGTGTTCGGCGCGTTCGCGTCGCACGCCGGCGACGCGCTGTTCGAGTGCTGCTACCTGCCCGAGTTCCCGAGCGTCGCGCGGATCCTGCGGGATCGCTTCGAGGGCTCCTTCGAGGTCTTCCAACAGCGGCTCGCCGACAGCCCTCGGTTCGACTTCGAGACGTTCGGCAAGCCGCTCGAGATGTACGGCTACGCATGCGCGTACTCGCCCGACCCCGACCGCCCCGGCGAGGCGGTGCTTCCGTTCGACACGGCGACCGGCCGCTTGATCGAAGGCGTGTGGGAGCAGTGGCTCGCGCTCGACCCGGTGCGCATGGCCGTCGCTCACGCCGATGCGCTGCGGAGCATGCGCCGCATCTACCTCGACGCCGGGCGCAGCGACGAGTGGTTCCTCGACCTCGGCGCGCAGGCATTCGCGCACGAACTGGCGCAGCTCGAGGTCGACCACACGCTCGAGCTGTTCGACGGGCGCCACGGTGGGATCGCGTACCGCTACCCCGGCGCGATCCGCGAGCTCATCGTGGCGCTCTCATGACCGCCACCGCCGACACCGATCTCGCGTTCGCCGGTCCCGCCGCGCTCGCGGCGATGGTCCGCGCCGGGGAGGTGACGCCGCGCGAGCTGGTCGAGCTCTACGTCCGGCGGATCGAGGGCCTCAACCCCAGTCTGAATGCGTTTCGCACCACCTTCGCGCAAGACGCACTCGCCGAGGCCGACCGGCTGACCGGTTCCGACGGACCGCTCGCGGGGGTCCCGATCGCGGTCAAGGACGACCTCGCCGTCGCGGGTCAGACGGCCACCAAGGGGTCGCGGAGCTTTGGGCCGGCGGCGAGCGCCGACGCCGAGCCGGTCAGCCGGCTGCGCGCCGCCGGCGCGATCCCGATCGGGATCACGAACGTGCCCGAGCTGATGATCTTCGCCTGGACGGCAAGCGTGGCGCACGGGATCACGCGCAACCCGTGGGACCCATCGCTGACGCCAGGTGGCTCGTCTGGTGGCTCGGCCGCGGCGGTCGCCGGCGGGCT
>DATNKY010000361.1:0-2717 GCA_035603155.1 Solirubrobacteraceae bacterium | reverse complement strand
TTGGAAGACCTCTACGTGCGGAGTCGATTTCGCCGTCTCGGGTTAGCCCGCGGCCTACTGGCGGCGCTTGCACAAGAATGCGTCGACAACAACTACACCCGGCTGGCCTGGGCGGTGCTGAACTGGGACACCGACGCGATTGCGCTTTATCAGGCCGTCGGCGCCGCGCCGCAGACCGAGTGGACCACCTACCGGCTGTCCGGGCCCGAGTTGGCCGAGCTGGCCGAGCGGCGCCTATGACCGGTCGGATAGCCAGCGCAATGTAGCCGGACTGAACAACAACGCCAACACCATCAGCGCCAGCGCAGCGACCGGGACACCGAATAGCGCCCGGTGCGAGCCCACGGTCAGGTACCACGCCACCGGCAGCAGCAACAGCTCGGCGAACACCGCGAGCCCGCGTCCCCAGCGCCGGCCGGTCAGCAGGGCCCAGCCGGCGGCTAGCACAGCACCACCCGCCACGGCGAACCACACCGCGGTCCCGAAGCCGTTGGCTACCCGCTGATCTGCGCCGCCGATCGCCCGAATGAGCAGAACCGCGGCGACCAGCAGACCTGCCGCACCCTGAACCGCAACAACCAATCCCGCGCCGCGGACAGTGGCCGGAGGACGCGTGATCACCGCCTCAGCGTAACCACCCAGATTCACCCCAAAAGTCGCGCTCTCCCCCGCAAACGGGCGGGGTCCCCCCAGCCGCGTAGCGGCGAGGGGCGTGCCCCCACCCCGGGCCGCAGCGCGGCCCGCATCATCCCCGCTCCCGTAGGCTTTGGCCTCATGCGCGCCGTGCTGATCGTCAACCCGACCGCGACCTCGACCACCACGGCTGGCCGCGATCTGCTGGCGAACGCACTCAAAAGCCGCCTGGATTTGACCGTCGAGCACACCCGGCACCGCGGCCACGGCGGCGAAATCGCCCAGGCCGCGGTTGAGGACGGGGTCGATCTCGTCGTCGTGCACGGCGGCGACGGCACGGTGAGCAACGTGGTCAACGGCCTGCTCGGCAAACCCGGGCAGCTGCCCACCGGCCATGTGCCGGCGTTGGCGATCGTCCCGGGTGGATCGGCGAATGTGACGGCACGCTCGTTGGGCATCCCGCCGGGCCCGATCGACGCCACCAACCAGCTCATCTGGCTGCTCGACAAATATGGCCGGGAAAAGAACTGGCGCCGGATCGGCCTGATTGACTGCGGCGAGCAGTGGGCGGTGCTGAACGCCGGCATGGGGGTTGACGCCGAGGCGGTCGCTAAAGTCGAGGCCCAGCGCGAGAAGGGCAGAAAAGTCACGCCGACGCGCTACATCACCGCAGCGGTGCGCGCGACGGTCGCCTACTCCCGCAAACAGCCGCGGCTCACCGTGGAGCTGCCCGGGCGCAAGCCGATTTCCGGGGTCTACTTCGTCTTCGTGTCCAACTCGAGCCCGTGGACCTATGCCGACGACCGTCCGATGTGCACCAACCCCGGCACCAGCTTCGAAGCCGGACTGGGCGTCTTCGGGGTCACCCGGTTGAAGGTCGTACCGAGCCTGAGGCTGGTCGCACAGATGTTCTCTAAGCAGCCCAAGATCGAGGGTGACCAGGTCGTTCGCGACGACAACGCGGACTGCGTGCGGGTGACGTGCGCCGATCCACCCATGGCGAGCCAATTCGACGGCGACTACCTCGGCGTGCGCGAACAGATGACTTTCCGGGCCGTTCCCGACGCCCTGGATGTCGTCGCTCCGCCTCTAAAAAGGCTTCCCGACCTGCGGTGATCGTAGAATGTGGCCAAAAGCACTGGTCAGGCCCCGAAGGAGTGTAGTACAAACGATTAAGGGATTTAGTAACAGATCTCTGAAGTGACATTGCCCACGGACCAACAAGCCGCTATTGACATCTGTTGAGCCTGTGAAACGATCGAACGATTGCATGCAACGGTACGGAAACATTTCTTGTGCCTGCGTTAACAGCCGAAGAAAATCATTCGTGCGCACATTGCTGCGCACACAGTGAGGAGTAACGACTTATGGATTGGCGCCACACTGCGGTCTGTCGCGACGAGGACCCGGAGCTGTTCTTCCCTGTCGGGAACAGCGGTCCGGCCCTCGCACAGATCGCCGACGCGAAACTGGTCTGTAACCGCTGTCCGGTGACCACAGAGTGCCTGTCCTGGGCGCTCAACACCGGGCAAGACTCTGGCGTGTGGGGCGGAATGAGCGAAGACGAGCGACGTGCACTCAAGCGTCGTAACGCTCGAACGAAGGCCCGCACCGGAGTCTGACCAGCCTTCTCAACGGTGCGGCCCCGACGAATTGTCGGGGCCGCACCGTTGTGTGCGGGCGCTACTGCACAGCGCGTGCACGACGACCGATCGGCACCCGTAACACCACGTCGGTCCCGCCTTCGGGGGAATCCTGCATCTGCAGCGTGGCGTCCAGCTCGGCGGACACCAGGGTCCGGACGATCTGCAGGCCCAGCCGGTCGGACTTCTCCACGCTGAAACCCTCGGGCAGGCCGCGACCGTTGTCGTGGACCACCACGTCGAGCCAGCGAGCCGACCGTTCGGCGCGGATCGTCACCGAACCGCCCGGGGCGGCGGCCTCACCGGCTGCCGGGTCGAAGGCGTGCTCGATGGCGTTTTGTACAAGCTCGGTGATCACCATGATCAGCGCGGTCGCCCGATCGGAGTCCAACACACCGAGCATGCCCGCTCGGTTGATCCGGATCGGTGTGTCCACCGTCG
>DATNKY010000693.1:0-6136 GCA_035603155.1 Solirubrobacteraceae bacterium | reverse complement strand
CCTCCGTCAGCTGGTCGAGCGAGCCGAGCGATCGCAGCCCGTTTTCGGGTCGCGGCGTCAGCGAGATGAAGCCGACCAGGTGGATGCGCTGGTGCTGGCCGTCTCCCAGCGCATGCGCGACCGCCTCGATATGGCTTCCCGTCCCGACCAGGATCGCCCGGCGCCGCAGTCCGGCCCGCTCGAGCAGCTGGCCGGTGATCCGCGTGAACAGCGCGCGCAGCGTGCCGATGTAGACGATCCCGAAGAACAGCGACCCGTAGAAGATGTAGTAGCTCGTGAAGTGATCGCCGTTGGCGAGCGAGAACACGAGCGTGATCACCGTCACCAGGAACAGTGCCGACGTGATCTTCGCGAGCCCGGGCCGCCGCGGACGGTCGGCGTAGAGATCGACGCGCGCGAACATCAACACCGTCACGAGATATGCGAACGCGAGCGTCGGACGCGTGTCGCTCCACGTGGCTCGGAACGAGAACGTGCCCTGCACGGCCAGCTTGAGTGCCATCGCCGTGTACAGCGCCGCCGCCACGCCGATGAAGTCGAGCGCGAGCAGCAGGATCACCCGCGTCAGACGCCGCAGCGTCTCGACCCGCATCAGGAAACTCAGCAGTGGCGGCCGCTTACGCCTGACGTCTCGCTGGGGTGACCTGCCCTGGGCCGACTGGCGCTCGGCGGAGGGGACCTCAGCCGCCTCGCCTTCGGGGGAGCGGACCTGGGCCGCCTCGTGCTCGGAGGAGCGGACGTGCGCCTCCTCGCGGTCGGGCAACCGCGCCGCCTCGTTCACGCCTGGCGGGCGATTTGTACGTCGTGGAATGACCTCGTTTTGGTCGATCACGTCTCGCGCGGGGACCAGGCGCACATCGCCTCCCCAGTCGTAACGGTATCTCGCCTTGGAAGTTACGGCTTAGATGAACGAGCTTTTGCCCTGCGTACGACGGTCAGCGGGCCGGTCCGATGAGGCTCTCGGAGCCCGAGCGCTCGATCGTCTGCTGCAGACCTTCGGCTAGTCCCACCCGCGGCTCCCAACCCAAAACCTCGCGTGCCAGGCTGATGTCGGGCTGGCGCACCTGCGGGTCGTCGGTCGGCAGCGCCTCGTACACGATCTCGGAGTTCGAGCCGGTCGCCCTGATCACTTCCTCGGCGAGCTCCAGGAGCGTGAACTCGTTCGGGTTGCCGATGTTCACCGGGTCGTGGTATCCCGACTCCGACAGCTCGATGATGCCTCGGATCAGATCGTCGACGTAGCAGAACGACCGCGTCTGGGACCCGTCACCGAACACCGTGATCGGCCGGTTCTGGAGCGCCTGGCGCAGAAACGTCGGGATCGCGCGTCCGTCGTAGGGTCTCATCCGCGGGCCGTACGTGTTGAAGATGCGGACGATCGCGGTGTCGACGCCCTGCTGGCGGTGGTAGGCCATCGTCAACGCCTCGGCGTACCGCTTGGCCTCGTCGTAGACGCCACGCGGGCCGATCGGGTTGACGTGACCCCAATAGCTCTCGGGCTGCGGGTGCACCTGCGGGTCGCCGTACACCTCGCTCGTCGACGCGGTCAAAAACCGCGCGCGGTGCAGCTTGGCAAGTCCCAGCGTGTGGTGCGTACCGTAGGACCCGACCTTGAGCGTGTGCAACGGCAGCCTCAGGTAGTCGATCGGTGACGCCGGCGACGCGAGATGGAACACATAGTCGATCGGCTCGTCGACGAAGTACGGCTCGATGATGTCGACGTTGCGGTGGACGAAGTTCGTCCCCCGGATGTGCTCGATGTTGGCGAGCGAGCCCGTCTCGAGGTTGTCAATGCAGATCACGCGATTGCCGCGCGTCAGCAGCTCATCGCACAGGTGCGATCCGAGAAACCCCGCGCCGCCGGTGACTAGACAAGTTGGCATCGGCGGGAATCTATCGGGATACGCCGTCGCCGCGCTATGAGCTCTCCGGAAGCACCTGGCCTCCGTCGATCACGAGCGTCTGGCCGGTGATGTAGCGCGCTTCGGGCGAAGCGAGAAAGCGGACCGCCCAACCGACGTCCTCGGGCTCGCCGAGCATTCCGACTGGAATCGCATTGAGCATCGCCTGTTCGTGCTCGGTGCCGAGCTCGCCGAATCCGGGCGTGCGGATGTTGCCAGGGAGGACCGCATTGACCGTGATGCCCGAGCCGGCGACCTCGACGGCGGCCGACCGCATGAATCCGAGCATCGCGGCCTTCGACGATCCGTACGCGGTGTAACCGGGCTGTCCCACCACCGAGCCCGTGATCGATGAGGTCAGCACGACCCTTCCGTAGCCGCCGCGTTGCATCGGTTCGAGGCAGGCCTGGGCCGCGAACACGGCACCCTTGACGTTGATCGCCATCAGCTCGTCCCACTGCGCGGGATCAAGGGCGGCAAACGGGATGTGGGGGTAGATCCCGGCGTTGGCGGCCAAGATGTCGATCCGGCCCCAGCGGTCAAGGGTGGACGCCGCCAGCACGTCGAGATCGGAGCGCACGGTGACGTCGGTCGCGACCGCCAGCGCATGTTCTTCACTCCGATCAAGCGCGACCGCGGCGGCCTGGGCGGCCTCGCCGTCTACATCGGCGACCACGACATCTGCGCCCTCCGCTCGGAGCACCGTCGCGATTCCGGCCCCAATACCGCGCGCAGCACCGGTCACGACCGCCACTTGTCCGTCGAGTCGCTGCATCGGTCAGGGCCGAGCGTGTCAGCCCGCGCCGATGTGCACCGTCGGCTCGGTCGTCGTCGCGGCTTCGGCCTTGATCTTGAAGATCGGCGACTTATAGACCTTGAGCGCGACGATCGTCATGATGATCGCGAGCACGGCGGCCCCACCCAGGATCTCCTTCTCGGAGGTGGACAGGCCGATCGCGCCCTTGTATGCGACCCACAGAAGCAACCCGGCGCCGGCGATCGGCATCAGTCCGAGGATCCCGAAGTCCTTCGGCGACCTCGTGATGAAGCGGCGGTAGAACCAGGCCGCCGCGAGCCCCGTGATCGCATAGAACAGGGAATAGAGGAAGCCGCTGACGGTGACCAGGTTGTCGATCGCGTTGCTGACCGAGCTCGAGTAAATGTCGATGATCCCGAACACAATCATCACGCCGCCCAACAGTGCGGTGGAGAACCACGGCGTGCGGAACCGCTCGCTGACCGCGCCGAGCTGCTTTGGCAGCACTCGGTCCCGCGACATCGAGAACAGCAAGCGCGCGGTTCCGATGATCGCCACCTGCGTGGTGGCGAGAACGGACAGCACGACGGCGAACGAGATCACCCGGTCGCCGGCGGTGCCGCCGAGACGCTGACCGACGAACGCCGCGGCATTCGCGGAGTGCGCGTTGAGTGCTCCGAGCGGCGCGATGCCCTGGAAGGTCGCCCACATCGACACGAAGATCACGCCGAGGATCGCGACCGCGACCACTGCGCCGAGCCCGGGGTTCTTCTCCGGGTGCTGGGTCTCCTCGTTGACGTAGATGCCGCCGTCCCAGCCGGCGATCGACGCCACGGCGATCACCATCGCCATGCTGAACGAACCCGCGCCGGTGCCCTTGAAGGTCAGCCAGTCGGAAGACGGCCTGACCGTTCCCGCCTTGTGGACCAGAAACACCTCGATGAACGCCCACACGATGAACACCGCGAGGATGCTGTACTCGATCAACGCGACCGTGACCTGCAGCCTCGCACTGGGCCTGATACCGACCACAGCGGTCGCTGTCAGTGCCGAGCCGATCACCACGATCGCCACCGCGCCGACAAATTGGTTGTTCGGCGAGAAGCCGAGCAGCGCGAGCACGCTCGGGCCAATCGTGATCACGTCGATCAGCACGAAGCCGCAGAACGCGACCAACATCAGCCATCCGACCAGGTTCCCCACGTAGGGGCTGAGCGAGCGGCATACCCACTCATACGTCGCGCCCGCGTTCTGGCGCCACATGTTCAGCCGCTGGAACGCGACGGCGATGCAGAGCAGGCCGAGCGCGGAGATCGCGAGCGGGAGAATCGTCCCGTAGGCAGCCGTGGCGACGAGCGACGCAAGTACGATCGAGACGGTTTGCCCCGGCGCGGCGCCGGCCAGGGCGAACACCGTCGAGCCCAGTAGCCCGACCTCGTTCCTCGCCAGCGTCGGTTCGCCCGTGTCGGGCGAATCGGCGGGGACGGGTGTTGGCGATTCGGCAGACGTCATCGCCAGCCTCCGGCAACGTGCACCTTCATGATGGTTCCCTCTCTCGCCCGTGTGCGGGTACCATGTAGAATTCCACATTGCACATGTGACGTCAATGAAGAGCCTGGGTTCGCTACGGTCCGGGGGGAGGTCAGCTAGGAGGGTCGTGTCGTCACTGGATGCCGATGTAGGGGCGCACCCCAGCCACATCGTCGCGATCACCGCCGGAAGCCTGCGCGACCAGGTGAGACGCTCGCTGGAGGCTGCGATGGTCGCTGGCGAGCTCAAACCGGGCGAGCTGTACTCAGCGCCCGCGCTCGGCGAGCGCTTCGGCGTGTCCGCCACGCCCGTGCGAGAAGCGATGCTGGATCTGGCCAAGGACGGCTTCGTCGTCGCGGAACGCAACCGCGGCTTCCGGGTGGTCGAGATGTCCGATGTCGACCTTGACGAGATCTGTGACATCCGCCTCCTGCTCGAGGTGCCGACGACCGTCCAGGTCGCCAAGATCATCGGTCCGGACGTCCTTCATGAGCTGTCGGGGATCGCAGACGAGATTGTCGCCGCCGCGGCGCGCGGTGACCTGATCGACTACTTGGATTCCGACCGGCGCTACCACGTGTTGCTGATCTCTCAGCTCGGCAACGACCGTCTCACCGAGCTGGTAGATCGGATGCGGCGTCAGACGCGGTTGTTCGGCCTTGTGGCGCTCGCGGAGTCAGGGGTGCTCGTGACCTCCGCCCAGGAGCACCATGAGCTGATCGATGCGATGAAGGCCAGGGACACCGCAGCGACAAAGAGCTTGATCAACTCCCACATCAAGCACATCCGCGGCCTCTGGGTCGGCCGCGACGAGAAGTAGCGCGCCGTCAGGCGCCGTGGGCGGCGATCGTGATCGTGCGCGTGGTCGAGTAGAAGCCCAGCGCGGCCATTCCCTGCTCGCGCGGGCCGTAGCTCGAGTCCTTCTCGCCCCCGAATGGGGTGTAGAAGTCGACACCGGTCGTCGGGGCGTTGACCTTGATCAGACCGGTATCGAGCCCGTCGGCCGCAGCGAGCACGCGGTCGAGATCGCGCCCATGGACGGAGGTCACCAAGCCGTAGCGGACGCCGTTCGCGATCCGTACCGCCTCGTCCACGTCGGCCGCCGTGAGGATCGTTACCAGCGGTCCGAAGGTCTCCTCCTGGCTGAGGCGATGATCGGGCCCGAGGCCGTCGACGACCGTGGGCGCCACGAACCAGCCGTCGCGCTCGGGTGCCTGCCCACCTGCCAGGATCCTTGCGCCCGACGATCGTCCAAGGTCGATCGCGCCGAGCACATCCCCCCGGGCACCCTCGGAGATCACGGGGCCCACGGTGGCGCCGGGCGCCTCGGGCGAAGCCGGCTCGAGCGCCCGGACGGTGTCGATGAACGCCTCCAGGAAGCCGTTGTCGCTGCCGACCACGATCACCCGGCGGGTCGCCGTGCACTTCTGGCCCGCGTACCCCATCGCCGCTCCGGCGACGATCGCCGCCGTCCGAGCGGGGTCGGCGTCATCGAACACGATCGCGGCGTTCTGGCCGCCCATCTCGCACTGAGCCGGGATGCCCTGCTGCCCGGCTTGCGCCGCGACCGAGCGCCCGACGCCGTCCGAGCCGGTGAACGAGACAGCGTCGACGCGATCGATCAAGCTCCGAGCTACATCACCGCCTCCGTACACGACGCTGAAGACGTGGTCACCGACGTGCGGGGCAAGGATGCGCTCGAGCAGCGCGGCGCACGCCGGCGCCTCGGAGGAGGGCTTGAGCAGGACCGCATTTCCGCACGCAAGCGCCGGGGCCGTCTTCCACATCGGAATCGCGAGCGGGAAGTTCCACGGCGTGATCATCGCCACGACGCCGTGCGGCATCCGCCGCGTGAACAGCAACCCGCCCAGCGACGGCGGGTACTGCTCGCCGACGGCCGCAAAACAGGCCTGGGCGTAGTAGTCGAGGATCGAGATCGCGCGCGCGA
>DATNKY010000139.1:0-9147 GCA_035603155.1 Solirubrobacteraceae bacterium | reverse complement strand
TACGCGACCTCTCCCCCCGGCTCCAGCACCGGCCCGAACCCATCCATGCCACCCATGTCATGCACGCCGTCCACGTCGCGGTTAGCGTATTCGAGATACGCGCGCCGCAACCCCCAAATTCGGCAACGCGCCTGAGCGAGCAATCGCCGTGACCGGGACGCTGCACGGCAGGCGCGCGATCGTCACAGGCGCGGCGCGAGGGATCGGCGCGGCCGCCGCGCGACGGTTCTGCGAGGAAGGAGCGCACGTCGTGCTCGCCGATCGCGACGGGAGCGGCGCCGTGGCGATGGCGGCACAGCTGAGGGCGGCCGGGCACGAAGCGGACGCGCTTGCGCTCGACGTCGCCGACGAGCAAGCCACCGAGCGGGTGATAGACGAGGCGGCGCAGATCCTCGGAGGGGTGGACCTCGCGCTCGCCAACGCCGGCGTGCTCAGTGTCAGCCCGCTCGCCGATCTGTCACGCGCCACGTTCGAGCGCATGCTCGACGTCAACGTGCTCGGCACCTTTCTGACGTTCAAGCACGCGCTTCCCCATCTGCGGGCGGCGGGAGGAGGCACGTTGCTCTGCACCGCGTCACAGGCCGGCGTCCGCGGGTATTCGGACATGAGCGCGTACTGCGCGTCGAAGTTTGCGATCGTCGGCATGGTCAAAGCGCTCGCCCAGGAGCTCGCGGACGACCGGATCCGCGTCTGCGCGGTCGCTCCGGGGATCACCGACACGGAGATGTACTCCGAGCTCGCTGCCGAGCGGGCGCGGCTCTGGGGTGTCGACGCCGATCAGGCCCGAACGCGGCTGCTCGGCACGGTGCCATTCGGACGCCCGGCGAGCCCGGACGAGGTGGCCGACGCGTTCGTCTACCTCGCCTCAGAGGCCGCGGCGTATGTGTCGGGTATCGCGCTCGTCATGGACGCCGGCGAGCTGTCCGGATGAGTCACGAGCTCGAAGGCAAGATCGCGCCGATCACGGGGGCCGCCTCGGGAATCGGCCGCGCGAGCGCGCCGAGGTCCGCCCCGATAACCGCCCCTAGGGCGTCAACACGATGCGGCCGCGGGCCTGCCCGGACCGGATCAGGTCGTGTGCTTCCTGGGCCCGGTGCAGCGGCATCGTGTCGATCGTGTACTCGAGCGGCTCGCGCTGGGCGAGCTCGATCAGCTCGGCGAGCTCGTCCCGCGAGCCCCAGATGCTCGACATGAACCGCGCTTCGTGCGGGATCGCGCCCACGCCGAACGGAATCCGCCCCCCGAACAGGCCGATCGCGATCACGATTCCCTGCCGGTCGACGAGCCTCGCGGCGTGCATCAGCGAGTCCTCGGAGCCAACGAAGTCGAGCACCGCCGAATAGGGACCCTCGAGATCCTCCGGCGCGGCGGCCTGCTCGGCGCCGAGCGCGAGCCCGCGCCCGCGCTTTTGCTCGGACGGGTCGCCCACGTGGACCGCCGCGTCGGTCATCAGGCGCAGATACTGGATCCCGAACTGGCCGAGGCCGCCTGCGCCGAGGACCAGCGCGCGCGAGTCCGGACCGAGCCAGCTGCGCGCGTGCTTCACCGCGCGGTAGGGGGTCAGGCCACCGCACCCGAGGGGCGCGGCCTGGACCGGGTCGAGGTCTCCGATCGGGTACAGGAAGCGGCGCGCCGGCACGCGTATGTACTCCGCGTAGCCGCCGTCTCTGAACAGGCCGGCTTCGCCGCCGTCGGGACAGATCATCTCCTCGGTCGCGCGACAGAATCGGCACTCGCCGCAGCCCCACGGGGCGTAGACGAGCACATTTCCGAGCTGCTCGTCCTCGGCCACGATCTCGTGACCGAGCACGAGGGGGAGCGGTGAGCCAAACAGGTTCTCGGTCACGTGGAGATCCGAATGACAGATGCCGCACGCGAGCACGCGCACGACGCTCTCGTCGCCGTTTCTGACGGTGGGGATATCCCGCTCCTCGAGCTCCAGCGGCGCGTTGAAAGCGCGAAGGACGACGGCACGCATCGTGTTATCTGGAGAGGGCATCTGGGGGCATCGCTCGCCGCTTGCGAGACCGTTACGATAACCGCCCGCTCAGCGAGGAGGAGAAAGCAAGCCTCATGCCGGTGACCGAAACCGCAGTCAATATCGACGCCGCACGGGAGCTCCTGGAGCGAGAGCAGATCCACACGATCGAGTGCATGTTCGCCGACACCTGGGGCATCCCCCGCGGCAAGCGCCTGTCGACGAAGCACTTCCTGTCCTGCGCCGGGGGCCTTGGATTCGCGATCGCCAACGTCGCGTTCACCTGGGACATGCACAGCCTGATCTTCCCGACGGCGTTCGTCAACGACGCGACTGGATATCCGGACATGCACGTCGTTCCGGACCTCTCGACCCTTCGCGTGGCGGCCTGGCGTGAGGGAACCGCGTTCTGCCTGTGCGACACAATCGATCCGGAGACCGAGGCGCCGACCGCGATGGATGGGCGCGCGATGCTGCGTCGCGCCGTCGAGCGGCTGCAGGGGCACGGCTACGACCCGGTCGCGGCGACCGAGCTCGAGTTCCACCTCTGCCGCCCGAACTGGGAGCCGCTGTACACCGGCGTCCACTGCTATTCGATGCAGAAGGGCAACGAGGTGGAGCCGGTCGCGAGCGACATCAAGCGGGCACTGGAGGCCTCCGGGATCGTCGTCGAGGCATGGAACGTCGAATACGGTCCCGCCCAGGTGGAGGTCAACCTCGATCACGGGCCGGCGATCGAGGTCGCCGACGCGACCGTCGTGTTCAAGTACGTCGTCAAGCAGATCGCCGCGGCGCACGACCTGCGGGCCACGTTCATGCCCAAGCCGTACATCACGGACGCGGGCAACGGTCTGCACATCCACCAGAGCCTGCGCGGCGACGATGGCAACAACGCCTTCGCCGAGGGCGACGACGGCCCGCCGCTGCACTCCAAGCTGATGCGTCGTTATCTGTCAGGCCTGCTCGCGCACCAGACCGCGCTACAGGCCGTCAACTGCCCGACGATCAACTCCTACAAGCGGGTGGAGGATTACTCGTTCGCCCCGACGCAGGTGACCTGGGGGCTGGACCACCGCCTCGTCGGCGTGCGCTCGGTCGTCGATTCCGGCCCGGCGACGAGGCTCGAGTGCCGCTGGGCATCGGCGGACGCCAACCCGTATCTGGTGCTTGCCGGCTGTCTCGCGGCGGGGGCCGATGGGCTCGAGAACGAATTCGAGGTCCCTCCGATGGTGACCGGCGATCCGCACGTCGACGCTTCGTTCCCTCGCCTGGCGACGCAGCTCGAGGAGGCGCTGGCGGCGTTCGAGTCCAGCCGCTTCGTCCGCGACGTCTACGGCGACATGTTCGTGGACGTCTACCTCGTGATGCTGCGCCACGAGCTCGAGTTGTTCGCGCGCCAGGTGACCGAGTGGGAGCGCGAGCGCTACCGCGAAGTCATGTAGCGCTAGCAGTCGTGCCAGTCGTGCATGTGCGAGCGCACGTGCTCGGGCAGCGCTTCCGGCGGGTAATAGCGGTCGTAGAACTCGACGTCGAGGTGCGCGGCCTGGTACCAGACCGTCATCAGGAAGGGGTCGATCGTCGCCGGGAAGCGACCGTAGGTGTTCCAGATGTAGCGGCACAGGGTCTTGGTCGCCTCGACCGCCTCGTCGGAGGGGCGAGGGACCTGGCGTGCGATTTCGGGCGAGCGCCAGGGGATCGGACGGCTCTCGGGGGCCGAGAAGATCCCCTCGTCGCCCCACCGCTGATCGAGGATGAAGTCGACGGCGTCGTCCATGTCAGCGTGAAACGGGGGGCACGCGCCCTCGAACACGCCTTCGAGCCCGACGGGAATCGCCTCGCCCGCGCCCACCGGTGCGTCGTCGGGCACGCGATGAGACGTGAACCCCAGGCACCCGCACGACCCTTGGCCGCCGATCGCGTGCCACTCGCTCTCGCCCAATAGGGTGACGCGGCCCTTACCTCCGGAGAAGGGATGGCCGCCGATCCCGAGCGCCTGTGTGGCGATCATCAGATTCTCGACCATCAGCCCTTCCTCGACGCCGTTCATGTCGACCATCTGCCAGCGCTCGAAATCCCACAGGTCGACCGGATGGGCGGGGTCGAGCAGCCCCGAATCGACGAACGGTCGCAACGGGTCGTTGCCCAGCTGCTTGTCGACGATGTAGTAGCCGTGCGGGCGGTCGAAGTACAGCAGCATCGCCGAGATGCACTGGCGGGTCACATCCGACACCGGAATGAACAGGGTTGCGCCCTCGGTGTTGACCAGCCACTCGTTGAACTTGAACAGGTTCGGGCGCTGGCGCGGGATCTCGAGGCGTCCGTCCTTGAGCTTGATCGCCTGCCGGTAGAGCTCGGTCCGCTCGTCCTGAGACTGGAGCTGGAGGTAGCGCTCGGGCCTGACGTCACGCTGAGGGAGGGCGAACACGCCCTCGTCGTTGGTCCAGAACAGCTCGGTGCCGTGGATCGCGAGCGGGCTCGGGAAGCTCCGGCCGGTGAAGGACGCCAGCTTGTCGCCGCTGGTCGAGTTGCCGTCGTCGCACAGAAACGGCCACTCCTCGCGCACGACGCCGGTGATCCCGGTCGCCGCCGCCACCAGGATCGCCTCTTCCTCGACCGCGAGCGGGACGGGCTCCAGCTTGGACTCATATGCGAGCGGGCCGGTGATCGTCGCGCCCATCGCGAAGCGACGAGCTCGGCGGGTGAAGATCGCGTCCAGCGCGGGGAACGAGAACGCCGCCTGGAGCGCCTCGGGCCGGACTGAGGGGCGCGCTCGTCTGCTTGTAACGGCCATCGATCCGACCTCCTCAGGTTGACTTCATCGAGTACGGTCTCGGACGATGAAGCCGATCCTCGTGATCGAGCAAGAGTACTCACTCAGAGGGCTCGGGCTCCTCGGGGAGCGCCTCGACGCTTCGGGGGTGCCGTACCGCAGCCTGCGAGCGTGGGAGGAGCGGATCGAGGACGTGGAGATCGGCGATCTTGCGGCGGTCATTCCGATGGGCGGCACGCAGCACGCCTGGGAGGACGGCCGCGACGGGACTCTGAGCAGCGAGCGAAAGCTGCTCGCCGATGCGGTCGACTCCGGGGTGCCGGTGTTCGGCATTTGCCTCGGCGGCCAGCTCCTCGCGCATGTGCTCGGCGGGGAGGTCGGGCCGGCGGACGCGCCGGAACGGGGCTGGGTCGAGATCGCGCCCGTCAATGGATGCCAGGAAGATCCGATCTTCGGAGTGCTCGAGCGGGCGACCGGCGTCTACCAGTGGCACGAAGATGTCTTCGAGCCTCCACCCGGAGCCGTGCTGCTCGCGAGCAGCCATGCCGCACCGAACCAGGCGTTCCGCGTGGACGGCGCCGAAGCCTGGGGGATTCAGTTTCACCCTGAGACGACGCCCGAGCTGTGGGAGCTGTGGATCGCACGTCATCCGAGAGAGATCGCGGCCTCCGGGGTCGACATCGAGGCCATGCGCCGGGACGTCTACAGGGGTGCGGAGGCGTCGAACGGCTTCTGCGCCGGGCTGTTCGACGCGTTCATCGAGCGAGTACGTGACCGCGATGAGTGAGTGGACCGCCGTCGGGCCCGAGCAGGGCCGTCTCGATCTCGACGCCGTGATGATCGGCGATCTCGAGATCGCCCTCGCGCGGCTCGATGACGGCTCATGGGTCGCGTTCGACAACATGTGCACCCACGAGGAGTGCCCGCTCTCGGACGGCGATCTCGAGGGCGGGCGGATCGTCTGCCCGTGTCACAGCTCGGCGTTCGACGTCCGCACCGGCGCGGTGCGCCACGGTCCGGCCTACATTCCACTGGCCGTCTACGCGGTCCGGGTGCAGGACGGCGAGCTCGAGGTGGAGGTGCCGTGAGCGCGGCCACCGACGTGCGGCTCTCCGAGATCGATCTCACGGATCTCGATCGCTGGTCGCGCGGAGCCCCACACGAGTGGTTTCACCGGCTGCGGCACGAGGCGCCGGTGTTCTGGCAGGACGAACACAACGGACGCGGCTTCTGGTCGCTGACTCGCTACGGGGACATCCTCGCGGCCTCCAAGGACTACGCGACCTTCTCATCCGAGCTCGGAGGCACGTCGCTGATGGACCTCACGCCCGACCAGGTGCAGGCGCGGATGTCGATGCTCGACAGCGATCCGCCCAAGCACAGGCGTCTGCGCAACATCGTCTCCAAGGCGTTCACCGTCCGAGTCGTGAACGACTACGAGCAGCGGATCCGCGCGATGTTCAAAGAGGTTCTCGACGGGGCGTTCGCCGAGCCCGAGTTCGACTTCGTCGACGAGGTCGCGGTCGAGCTGCCGATGCGGATCCTGTGCGAGCTGATGGGCGTTCCGGTGCAAGACCGACGCCACCTGGTCGAGCTCGGCAACCGGATGCTCGGGAACACCGATCCCGACCACGCCGGCGAGTTCACCGCCGGAAAGGTCGATTTGTCTCAGTACGCGCACCTGCCGTTCTCGAGCCCCGCGGCGCCGGAGATGTTCGCGTACGCCAACGCGCTGGCGGCGCAGCGGCGCCGGGAGCCCCGCGATGACCTCACGACTCGGCTGATCGAGGCCGAGATCGACGGCGACCGTCTCTCCCAGCACGAGTTCGACCTGTTCTTCCTACTGCTCGTCACGGCTGGAAACGAGACCACGCGACACGCGATGTCAAATGGGCTGCTGATGCTGCTCGAACATCCCGCGCAGCGAGAGCGGCTTGTCGCCGACCCGGCGTTGATCCCGGCGACGGTCGAGGAGATCCTGCGCTGGGCGCCGTCACTTCTGCACTTCCGCCGCACGGCGACGCGCGATGTGGAGTTGCACGGGCAGACGATCAGGTCGGGCGACAAGGTCGCGCTCTGGTACGTCTCGGGCAATCGCGACGAGGATCAGTTCCCGGCTGCGGACCGGGTCGACGTCGGCCGCCATCCCAATCGCCATCTGGCCTTCGGTCTGGGCGGGCCCCACTTCTGCCTCGGTGCCCACCTCGCCCGGCTCGAACTGCGGATCTGGCTCGAGGAGATGCTCCCGGCGCTGCGCAGGATCGAACTCGCAGGCGAGCCGAGCCGCCTGCGATCGAACTTCTTCAACGGCGTGAAGAGCCTCCCCGTCCGGCTCCCATCAAAAACGACGTAAGGGCGCCGAGCACGCCGGTCCGCGACCGCCGGGTCCTCAGCGTGAGAATCACCGCGACTACGACGGCGAGTGCGAGCGCATAGGAGATGATCCGGATTATCGGCGAGCTCTTGGGCTTCGGTGTGATCAGGATCGAGCCCGCGGCGAACAGCGTCGCACCGCGATCCGCGTGCGAAGCGCACGCCGGGCAGGAGACCACCGCCTCGTAGAGGCCCGGCTGGACCTTTGGGAGCTGCAGGTTCACCTGACCGGCGACATGGCCGACCGTCTTCAGAGCGCCATGGTTCGCGGGCACGAAGTCGGCCACGACCGGAAGTGGCACGAGGCTGATCGACGCCCCCGCGACCGCGGACGACAGCGGGCGGTCGCTGCGCCCGACGACCGTTCCGCCGACCTCATTCCCGGGGGGATCGAACGTGAACCAGACCGGTCCCTGGAGACAGCGGAGCAGGTCGTCGTACTTGGGATTGTTCGAAAACCCGGAGTACGGGCACGTCCGCGGGCTCAGGAACGCCGTGCTCGGTTGTCCGGAGATCCCGACGGCCAGGTCGGGGTCGACCCCTTCGATGCGACGGATCGTGACCTTTCGGCCGTGGTACTCCGCGGCGCCGAGCGACGCTCCGAGGGCAAGCGTCCGGCGGGGGGCAGGCGTGGCCGGGTAGCTGATAGCCGTGAGCTGGCGCCCGTCGAAGTGCAGCGGCTGTGTCAGGCAATCCCAGAAGGCCGGGCCTGTGAAACCCGAGCACCTGGATCCGATCACGAACAGGGCCCGCGGGCGTCCGCTCGCAAACACTGCGACTTGCGGATCGATCGAGCCCGCCGTGTGAGTCTGCACCGAGACCTTCTCCCGCTTGCAGCCGTTTGCGCTCGTGGGCTGATCGATCGTGCCGCCACCGACCGTCGAGCCCGGAGGCAGCCGTACCGTCGCGGGAATGCTGACCGAGGCATAGGCGAGATGATTGAAGTCGAGGAAGCTCTGGGTCGGGCAGCTCGCGGCGCTCGCCGGTGCGCTCGAGGCGAGCGCCGCCACGAGGACCAGCGCGACCAGAGCAGCGGCGCCGCTCAGCGCTCGCATGCTCGCCGTCACCTGACCCGACGCGCGAGCTCGGCCTCGCGGGTCTCGCCGGGAAGTGGCAGGTCGTCCGGGCGGCGATCCTCGTAAGCGACTGAGCAGGGGCCGCCGACTCCGCCGAGATCGAACTCGGACCGCCATTCGAGCAGCCGCCAGGTGCCGATCGGACTCGTCTCCACGCGCACCACCGGCAGCTCCTGTGGTTCGACCCACAGCAGCGGGATCGCCGCGTGCTCCTCTCCCACGCGCCGGGCACGTCGCGCCTCGACCCGCCACCGGAACGCGACGAACGTCCCCTCGAGCGCGCGCGGGAGCCCGTCCGGGAGCTCGACGGAGAAGGGTCTCCAGTTGTTGTCCTCGTCCAGCGGCCCCACATCGATCCGCGTCCGAAAGACCTTCTCGTCAAGCCAGATCGGCACGAATTTGTTTCGAATCTCCCCATAAGCGGACCAGCTGAACAGGCCCTTGCGCCCGACCAGCTCGGGCGCGACATCCATCCAGCACGCATCGCAGGCGACGTCGACGAAGACCGTGCGCTGATCGCGGCGGCGGTTGCGCCGCTCGACCCGGCCGGTGATCCGTCCGCCACCGTCCGGCTCCGCCTCGTCGAGCGAGATCCGAAACCCGCGGGCCTCGTACGCCCGCTCTATTCCGCGGAACTGGAGATGCTCGGGGACGTCCGTCAGGAGCGACACGCCCAAATCTAACACCGACGAGGGCCACGGACCGCCGGCATACCCCCTCGTGAACCAACCTTCGAGGGTGTTGGCGCTCCGAGTACCGGCCACCAGGGCGACGGCGAACCGCCGTCGCCCCACGCGGCTCAGGACTCCGGCGTCAGGCCTCTTCGTGGAGGAACTTCCCGACGGCGTCGTAGCGACGTCTCGACCATCGGTAATAGATCAGGCCGAGCAGGCAGCCCGCGACAAAGATGCCCAGCGCGATGAATGGCGTATAGACCTCCACGCCCGTCG
>DATNKY010000669.1:0-3597 GCA_035603155.1 Solirubrobacteraceae bacterium | reverse complement strand
CACCGTTACCTTCCGGCCGTATGGGCTGATCCCGCCCGACCGTCCCGAGCTCGCACACGCGCTGCCCGAGCCTGCATCCGACTCCGAGCCGCCGGTTACGATCGGGCGTGTCAGCATTCTCTACTCCTGATGTCCGAGCTTCGAGCCGTCCTCGTAGGCCTGCGCTCCTACGCCGTCCCACGCGGCAATGACCGCAACCTGACGTTCGCGATTCTGGCGGTGGTCGCGGTCGCCTGGGCCGCGCTGATCGCGATGGTCGCCGGCGGCGCGATGGCAGGCTCGGGCTCCGGCATGGCCGGGACGCACGGCATGTCGGGGATGCAGGGGATGGCCGGTATGCAGGGGATGTCGGGGATGGCCGGCATGTCGGGCATGTCCGGTATGCACTCGGCTGCCGGCGGAACGGTCGGCGCGTCGCTGATCGGGTCCGGCGCCGCGCTCGCGCTCGCCATGTGGGCGCTGATGGTCGTGGCGATGATGGTGCCCGCGGCGCTGCCGGCGGTCCAGCACGTCGCCGTCAACTCGCTGCGGTGGAGGCGCAACCGCGCGGTCGCGACCTTCGTCGCGGTCTACATCTCGATCTGGATCGCCTTCGGAGCGCTGCTGGTCGCGCTCTCGCCGCTGTGGTCGGGGGCCGACGGCAAGCTCGTGCTGGCGGTGGCGCTCACGCTCGCGGCCGGGTGGCAGCTGACCGTCTACAAGCGCCGTGCGCTGCGCGACTGCCATCGACCGTCGCCGCTGCCGCCACACGGACGGCGGGCGACCGCCGGCGTGATCGGCTTCGGGTGGCGCAACGGCGTCGCGTGCTTGGGCTCGTGCTGGGCGATGATGCTCGCGATGGCGGTCGCGAGCTCGATGATGATCTTCTGGATGGTCGCCCTGACCGGGGTCGTCCTGACCGAGAAGCTCGCGACAAAGCCGCGCGTCGCGACGCGCCTGGCGGCGGTGCTGCTCGGCGCCGGCGCGCTGCTGACCGCCGGCGGGACGCTGCTCGGCTAGGGGGCGCCGCTCGGCTAGGCGTGGTTGCCCGGCTAGGCGTCTTTGCTCGGCTAGGGTCGTTGCCCGCTTGCTCGGTCAGCCGCCGACGTGAGCCAGCGTCGTTGCGCGTTCGCTCGATCAGCCGCCCGTGTGAGCGATCGCGCCCGCTCTGGCGGGCCCGGCCGTGGGCGGGTGGCGAAACGCGGATGACGAGGTCGCGAACAGCGCCAGCGCGAGTGCCCACCCGCTGAGCGTCAGGATCGTCGCGGTCGAGCCCGCGTGCTCGAGGAGGAGGCCGATCAGGAGCGGTCCAAGCCACGCGGCCGAGAACGAGACCAGCGTCGAAGCGGCCTGCACGCGCCCCTGGAGCCGATCGGGCGCGAGCGCGACCCGGTAGGTGACGACGATCGAGTTGGTCACCGGGGTGACGATTTCAGCTGCGGCGACGATCAGCCCGAGCAGCAGCGCATTGTGCGCAACCAGCAGCCACGGGAGCGACAGCACGAGCATCCAGTTCTCGCCGACCAGGGCCAGCCGCGGCGACAGCCGGCGCACCAGCGTCGGCGCCAGCAGGGCGCCCACGAGCCCCCCGGCCGCGGCGATCCCGAGCATCACCCCGACGAGCGCCGCGGACGCCCCTTGCTCCTTGGCGAGCACGACCACGACCAGATACAGGCCTGTGAAGATCGGATTGCTGGCCGCGAACAGAAGGGAGCAGACGCGGAAGAACGGCCGCTCCCAGATCCAGTGGATGCCTTCCCGGATCAGCCCCGGCGCCGACTCGAGCCGCTCCTCTTGGAAGTCGGACCTGATCAACAGCATGCTGACCGTCGATGCAAGATATGAGAGAGCGTCGAACACGAATGGCACTGCGCGGCCGAGGCCGAACAGGAACCCTCCAAGTGGCGGTCCGACCAGCATCGCCCCGAACGTGCGCGACTCGTTGCGCGCTACCGCGTCGCTGAGCTGCTCGGGCACCACCAGTTGGCGCAGCGCGCCACGCTCGGTGACGTAGGAGATCACGAACCCCGACCCGTCGATGAACGCGACGACCACGATCGCCCCGTACGACGCGCGTCCGGTCGCGAGCGCGAGCGAGAAGGCCGCCAGCGCCAGCGCCCGGACGCAGTCGCACGTCACCATCAGCACCTTGCGGTTCATGCGATCGGCCAGCGCGCCGGCCGGCAGCGCGAGCAACACGATCGGGACCGATTTCGCGAACCCGACGACACCGGCCTTCGCGGGCGAGCCGGTGAGCGCGAGCACGAGCAGCGGATAGGCGACGAGCGACACCTGGGAGCCGAGCGCCGACAGCGTCTGCCCGCTCCAGAGCAGCATGAAGTCGCGATTGCGACGCAGTGGAGGTGCGGCCCGGGCGGGCACTTTACGCAACCGTCTGGTTGCGGGTTTGAGCGCGGCGGCGGGCGCCTAGAACTCGACCGCGCCCGGCAGGTTGCGTCGCCGCGCCTCGTCGACCGACACGATCTCTCGGCCGAATGGCCGCAGGCTGACCGTGATCATCTTGAAGTTCCCGATCCCGAGCGGGATCCCGATGATCGTCGCGCACAGCAGGACTCCGCTGATGATGTGCAGCAGCGTCAGATACCACCCACCGATGATGAACCAGATGATGTTGCCGAGCATCGAGCCGGCGCCCTTGCCGGGCTGCGGAACGACGGCGCGACCGAACGGCCAGATACCGAAGAAGGCGATTCTCAGTGCCGCCACGCCGAACGGGATCGTGATGATCAGCAGGAAGCAGAGAATCGCGGCGAACGTGTAGGCGATGAAGATCCAGAGCCCGGAAAACACGAACCAGATCAGATTCCCGATCAGCCGCACGCCGCAAGCCTAGTCGACGTGAGTGGCCGTCACTTGCGCTTAGACTTCCCGGCGGCGCTCGCTGAGCGCCCGCGCCCCAACTCCGGGATTTCAGCGATGACAGTCAGGCTGCGCGACGCGATGCGACTGCTGGGCGACCCGCTCGTCAACCGGGGTACCGCGTTCTCGGAATCCGAGCGCACGCGGCTCGGGCTGCGCGGGCTGCTGCCGGCAGCGGTCGAGACGCTCGACCAGCAGGTTGCCCGCGCGTACGGGGCATTCGCCGAGCAGCCCACCGACATCGCCAAGCACATCAACCTGCGCGCGCTCCAGGACGCGAACGAGATTCTGTTCTACGACCTGCTCTCGCAGCACATTGAGGAGATGCTGCCGATCGTGTACACGCCGACGGTCGGCGTCGCCGCGCAGCGCTTCAGCGAGATCTACCGGCGTCCGCGGGGCCTGTTCATCTCCTATCCGGACCGCGACCGGATTCGTGAGGCGCTGCGCAACCGCCCGCACGACGACGTCGACATCATCGTGGTGACCGACGGCCAGCGCGTGCTCGGACTCGGCGATCAGGGCAACGGCGGGATGGGCATCCCGATCGGCAAGCTGTCGCTCTACACCGCGCTCGGCGGCATCGATCCCGCGCGGACGCTGCCGATCATGCTCGACGTCGGGACCGACAACGCGGAACTGCTCGACGACGCGGTCTATCTCGGCTGGCGCCACCGCCGCGTCGACGGTGATGAGTACGACCAATTCATCGACGGGTTCGTCGACGCTGTGATGGAC
>DATNKY010000081.1:0-11060 GCA_035603155.1 Solirubrobacteraceae bacterium | reverse complement strand
TTGATCAGCTATTTCGGTAAGGGCGAGAACCGCGAGCGCTATCTCGGCGTGAAGATCCCCCCGACCAATCTCAAGCCGGACTATCTCGAGCAGGCGCGCGCGTTCGCTGCCGGGCTCGCGGATGGCCTGCGTGACGATGGTGCAAGCGGGGCAGAGCTTTCGACGCAGAGGCGCAAGCCGGCATGGGCGGCTGAGCGAGTCCCTGCCGGGACGCCACGCCTACCGAGCGCGTCGGCGTCCTACAAGGACGCGGTAACGCAACTGGACACCACCCTCGAAGCCCGCCAAGATCGGCTCGAATCAGCCGCCGGCGGAATTCCAGCCGTGATCCTGGTTCTTCTCCTGTTCGACACGCGCCCGGAACCGTTCAAGACGGGCATCCTGGCGCAGTTTTTTCCGCGACCTCAGAGAGGGGCGCGTATTGCACGGCCCGCGCTGACATCTCAATCCGGCTCCGCTCCAGCCACGCTGCCAAGCACCACCAGCGAGACGCGATCCGCCTAGCTTCCCCGCGAGGGCGACCACCGGACTGGGAGTGGTGCTTGCACCCTGGTTAGCCCCGGACCGTGGTGCCAGGATGTGTTCTTATTGTGAAGCCGACCGAGGGAAGGTGATGGCGATGGCGTCAACGACGACGACGAATGAGGAGGACTCGACCGCGGCCGCGAGACGGAAGACAGCCCGGTCGGTGGCGAGCAAGGCGAAGGCGGTGCCGCATTTGTCGGTGGCGGAGCGGGTCGCGCGCGGCAAGGCTGCGCGGGCGGAGGTGCCGCGTTCCACTCATGGGGTGTTCGAGCCGTCGCCGACGCGAGCCGATCCGGTTGAGCTGTTGGAGTTGCAGGCCAAGACGCGCGTGCCGGAGCTGGTGCCGATCCGGTACGGCCGGATGTTGGTGTCGCCGTTCACGTTTTATCGCGGGGCAGCGTTGATCATGGCTCAAGATCTGTCGGCGACCCCGCGCTCAGGACTGAGCGTGCAGTGTTGCGGGGACGCGCACCTGTCGAACTTCGGCGTATTCGCGTCGCCCGAACGTCAGCTGGTCTTCGATCTCAATGATTTCGATGAGACGCTGCCGGGGCCGTGGGAATGGGACGTCAAGCGCCTGGCGGTGAGCATGCTGATCGCGGCGCGCGATAACGATTTCCGGGTCAAGGATCAACAGCGGATCGTGCTCGATACCGTCGACCAGTACCGCACCGCGATGGCCGGCTTCGCGGGGATGAAGAACCTGGGGGTGTGGTATTCCCGCCTCGATATCGAGGGCCTGATGGCTGAGTACGCCTCGCAGTTCAAGCAGAAGATGGTCAAGCGGACCGAGAAGACGCTCGCGAAGGCTCGTACGAAGGACAGCATGGCCGCGTTCTCGAAGCTGACCCACGAGGTTGACGGTCAGCCGCGGATTGTTGACCAGTCGCCATTGATCGTGCCGATCGAGCAGCTCGCTCCGGGTGATGAGCGCGAGGAGATGTTCGAGACGCTGCGCGAGCTCATGCGCGGCTACCGAGAGACCCTCGAGTTCGACCGACGGATCCTGCTAGAGGAGTTCGAGGTGACCGACTTCGCCCGCAAGGTAGTCGGCGTCGGCAGCGTCGGCACGCGCGCATGGATTGGGCTGCTGATTGGCCGAGACGGCGAGGATCCGCTGTTCTTGCAGATGAAGGAAGCCGAGGCGTCGGTGCTTGAGGATTTCCTGGCGCCCAGCGCATTCAAAAACCACGGCGAGCGGGTCGTCACCGGCCAGCGACTGATGCAGGCGACCAGCGACATCTTCCTCGGCTGGCTGCACGTCGAGTCAGGCATCGACGGCCAGCCGCGCGACTTCTACGGCCGCCAGCTCAAGGACTGGAAGGGCTCCGCCGAGACCGAGCAGATGGTCCCCCGGGGCATGGCCGCCTACGGCAAGCTGTGCGGCTGGACGCTCGCGCGAGCGCACGCGCGCAGCGGTGACCGGATCGCGATCGCGTCCTATCTCGGCAACAGCGACAGCTTCGACCGCGCGCTGCTCCAGTTCTCCGAGGCCTACGCCGAACAAAACGACCGCGACTACAAGAAGCTAAGCAAGGCGGTGAAGTCCGGCCAGATCGCGGCCGAGACCGGCCTCTAACGTCAGCGGGATGGACGACAGGGATTTGCAGGCCGAGCTTTAAGCCAGAGTCCGTAGGTCAGCTCACGAGACCGATGATCCCCTTGATGACGAGCGCGGCGCCGAGCACGGTCAGCGCGATGACCGCAGCCCGCTTTCCGTTCCGGCTGGCCCACGCTTTCGCTCGCTCCACGGCCCCTGGCGTCCAGTCCGGGGCGATCGTATAGCTGAGCAGCGGGAGCTCGAGCAGTATCAGCATGATCAGGTTGAACCCAATCACTGTGAGCACGGTGGCCGTCGTGCTCAGCTGCTGCTCCTCGATGTGATGCAATCCGGCCAGATACGACCCGCCGGGTAGCGTCAGCAGGGCACCAACGACGAATGTGGTGCGCGCCGAGCCTTTGCTCAGAGCCCGCTGCCAGCGCGGCGGCCCCTTGTCCTCCTTGGGTCCTTTGCGTGCCTGGCGACGCTCGGCGATGCGCTCGTTGCGTCCCGTGCCGAGTACGAATGCAGCGATGAGCAGAATCACGCCGAGGGCCAGATCGACGGCCGGGTTGATCGTGTTCTGTGTTGTACTGACCGCGCTGGACCCTTTCAGCGCAAAGACGATCACCAGCCCGAGCGTGATGCTCGTCATCAGGGCACCGAGCAGATAACCCAGCATCAGTCGCTTCGGGTTCGGCAGCAGCAGCATCACCGTCGATGCCCCAACCAGGACCGGGTTCAGAGCTGCCGTCAGAGAGAGGAGGAAAACCTGACCCATCAGGTATCCATACATCCGCCGGCGACACGGCGCGTCGTCCGATTCGAGTGAAGCGGCCGTCGACGCTTCCGCCGGGGTGGACGGATCATCCGCTTGGGATGATGCCGCCAGGAGTCGTCTGTGGAACCGTCGTCTCGTGGTAGACGTGACCCCACACGACAACGTAGCTCGCATGCCGGTGGCGCGCGTGAGGTCTCGAGAGGAGAACTGCGCGTGGGTCAAGTCTTCGTTTTCTCGCTGACAGCGGCGCTTAACCCGACGCTTTTGACCGCGGTCACGGTCATGCTGACGTTGGAGAAACCCAAGCGGCTGCTGTCAGGCTACCTGCTGGGAGCGATGGTCACGAGCATCACCTGCGGCCTCCTACTCGTGTTCGCGCTACCCGGATCGAGTACGTCGAGCACCGCAAAGCACGGTGTCAACCCGGTCCTGAACATCGCGCTCGGCGCACTTCTGCTGGTGATCGTCGTCGTCGTCGGGAGCGGTCGTGACAGGCGCCGCCGGGCCTGGAGTGAGCGCAAACGCGAACGAGCCAAAGATAAGCCGCCGCCCCGCTGGAGGCGCCAACTGAGCAAGGGGTCCGCCCGAGACACGTTTGTCGTCGGGGCGCTCCTCAGCTTCCCCGGGGCGTCGTACATCGCCGGGATGGACGTGCTGCACAAACAGCACATCGGCACGGCGGCAACGGTGCTCACCGTCATCGCCTTCAATCTGATCATGCTGATTCTGTTGGAGCTCCCGCTGATCGGATACGCGACCAGACCAGAGTGGACCGCGGCCACCGTCGCGCGATTCAGCAACTGGCTGACCCGCCGTGGCGGACGCGTCGGCCTGATCGCCGGCGCGGTGCTCGGCGTTCTGATGATCGCGCGCGGAATCATCAACTGGTGAGCCGTTGCGGTCAGTACGTATGAGCTACGACCATGAGATCTCCCAGGTCGTCAGGGTCGTTGAGGCGGTCGGGGCGGGGATTATGGTTCTTGGCGGACTCGGCGCGTTTCTCGTGTTCGCATCGCGGGTGCGGCGCCCCGAAGGCAGGCAGGGGTCCTACCGCGAACTGCGGCGGAACCTGGGCCGCTGCATTCTGCTGGGGCTCGAGGTCCTGATCGTCGCCGACATCGTCCGGACGATAATCGTTGACACGACGATCGAGAGTGTCGGTGTTCTCGGGATCATCGTTCTTATTCGGATCCTCCTCAGTTTCTCGCTGGAGGTGGAGATCGATGGCATATGGCCGTGGCGGGCGTGGCAGCTTGCCCGCGGCCGAGACGACGAGCGACCGCCGGACGGTGGCAAAAGCAGAGCGTGATTTGGAGTCGCTACCAGGTCAGCTCAATCTCGAGCTCGGTGCCGTCGTCGTCGATCTCGAATTCCACCTTCAGATTGACCTCGGCCGGCACGTGCGCGACAAATCTCAAGTGCTCCCGCTCGATCACCTTTGCGGGCTGTGGCTCGCGTGAACGGGTCGCGAGCAGCGACATGTGAAGATCGCGCGACGATCTATGTGCGATGGCTTTCCCATAGGTCCCTGAGCTTCTGCGGTCGAAGGTCTTGTTTGCGCGCACAGGTGACGGCGGCGCCGAGCGCGACGACTTCGGGGTGAAGTGATGGATCGTCGATCGAGATCAGCACCACGGTTACGTCCGGGTGACTGCTGGTGATCTGTCGCGCTGCGGCGATTCCGCCGATCCCCGGCATCGTCACGTCCATCAGTACGAGCTGAGGCGAGAGCAGGTCGACCGCTCGCGTCGCTTCCTCGCCGGAGCAGGCCTCGCCGACAAGCAGAAAGCCGGGAACGGCGGCGATCAGATCGCGCAGCACATCGCGAAACGCGTCATGGTCGTCGACGGCCAAGATCCTGACGTCGCGGACGTCTGCCGAAACCATGCGAGCGCATTGGCCGTTGGCCTCCATATCGGAGCTTCGCTGTCACCTCGTAGCTCGGGACGGTCGTTTGAGTCAAACGACCACCGATGTTTACGAGTCTTTCACGCAGACTGCGACGCGCATGTGTGCAGACAGGCGTCATCGCGGGGTGCAGGCTGGCTTGTCTGTAGGCCGAGGCGGGGCCGCCTTGATCTACGGCGGCTGGCTAGGGGGTGGTGGTCGCGCTCGGAGGGGGTGACGAGGCCTGCGCAGCGTCGGGCGCCGTGGGCGTTTTGACGCGGGCGCGGAATACGTGCAGTGACCAGCCCTGGTAGAGGAGTACGAGCGGGAAGAAGATCACTGCTGCGACGGTCATCACCTTGAGCGCGTAGGAGCCTGAGGCGGAGTTGTTGACGGTCAGGTTGTAGGCGGTGTTGGTGCTTGAGACCATCACTCTTGGGTACAGGTCGATGAAGATCGATCCGACGGTGGCGGCGATTGCGACGACCGATGCGGCGAAGGCGGCTCCGTCGTACTGGTCGGAGATCGCGAGTCGTGCGGCGAAGATGACTGCGATCACGGCGAGGATCTGCACCGGCTCGGGGACGTCCGCGCCGTTGGCTACGACGCGGGTCCAGATCACGTGGCCGATGACCAGGGCGATCGCGGCCAGCCCGAGTGGCTTGGCGACCGTACGCGAGCGTTCGCGTACGACGTCGGTGGTTTTGAGTTTGAGGAAGGTCGCGCCGTGTAGCAGGCAGAGTCCGACGAGCGTGAGTCCGGTCCAGATGCCGTACGGCGTGAGCAGGTCAAAGAAGTTGCCGGTGTAGTCGTGGTTTTGGTTGATCGGAAGGCCGACCAGCAGGTCTCCGAGCCCGACGCCGAGCAGTAGGGGGATCAGCAGGCTGCCGATTGTCGTGCACCATTTCCACGTGTTTTGCCAGCGTGGATTCTGGCTCTTGCCCTTGAATTCGAACGCGACTCCGCGCGCTATCAGCGCGACGAGGGTGAGCAGGAACGCCAGGTACAGGGCGGAGAACATCGTCGCGTACCAGCCTGGGAACGCCGCGAACGTGCCGGCGCCCGCGACGACGAGCCAGACTTCGTTGCCGTCCCAGAACGGGCCGATCGTGTTCAGCGCGACCCGCCGCTCGATATCCGTCTTGCCGACGATCGTGTGAAGCATGCCGACGCCGAAGTCAAACCCCTCCAAGACGAAGAAGCCGACCCAGAAGATCGCGATGATCACGAACCAGATGGTGTGAAGCTGCATCCAGGGCCGTTTCTAGTAGGTGAGTGCCGGGGCCGCGGGCGCTGCGGTACCCGCTCCGGCCCCAGGGCCGTCCTCTTGGTCAAGGTCTCGGCGTCCGTAGCGAAGCATCAGGACAAGGTCCGCGGCGCCCAGCGCGATGTAGATCACCACGAACGTGATCAGACTGATCCAGATGTCGGTCTGCGTGACCGACGGCGAGTTTGCGTTGATCGTCTTGAGCAATCCCTGCACGATCCACGGCTGGCGCCCTGACTCGGTCAACAGCCAACCCGCGGTGTTCATCAAAAACGGCGTCACCACGGCCCACAGCCCGAACCGTAAGAACCATTTCGAGCGGTCCAATGTCCCCTTGTGGACCAGCCACCCGCCCCACAACGCCAGCAGCATGATCAGAGCACCGAGATAGGCCATCACGCGCATCGACCAGTACTGGATGAACACATCCGGGATGTAATTCCCCGGCCCGTACTTCTTCTGATACTGGGACTGCAACTCGTTCAGTCCCTCGACCGACCCGTTCCAGGTCCCGGTCGCGAGCACCGACAGCAGATGCGGGATCTCGATAATCTGAGTCGGGGTCTGATCGTTGTTGCCGCCGCCGATCTGAAAGATCGAGAACGAGCACGGCTGGCAGTTGTTCCACTGCGCCTCGGCAGCCGCGATCTTCGCCGGCTGATAAGTCGCCTCGATCTCGCCGAGCTTGTTGCCGACGAACATCTGGATCAGGATCGCGGGCAGCAGCACGAGCACCGACACGCGCGCGGTCAACGCAAACGCGCGCGCTTCGCGCCGCTTGCGCAGATGCCATGCCGACACCGAGAGCATCACCAGCGAACCGGTCACCAGCGACGCCAGGATCACGTGCACATAGCCCCACAAAAACGTCGGATTGGTGAACAACGCCCCGATGTTGTTGAGCACCGGCTGGCCCGCGCCGTTGAGCTTATAGCCGACCGGATGCTGCATCCACGAGTTCGCGGCCAGGATGAACAACGCCGAGAGCATCGAACCGAGCGCCACCATCCAGATGCAGAACAGATGCACCCGCCTGGGGAGCCTGTCCCAGCCAAACAACCACAGCCCGAGGAACGTCGACTCCAAGAAGAACGCGGCCAGCCCCTCCATCGCCAACGGCGCACCGAACACATCACCGACAAACCGCGAATACGTCGACCAGTTCATCCCGAACTCGAACTCCTGCACCAACCCCGTGACGACCCCGACCGCCACGTTGATCAACAGCAACGTCCCGAAAAAACGCGTCACACGCCGATACTCAGGCTTGCCGTTGCGATACCACGCCGTCTGCAAGATCGCGACCAGGAACGCCAACCCGATCGTCACCGGCACAAACAAGAAATGGTAGATCGACGTGGTCGCGAACTGCCAACGCGCCAAGTCATTCGTCATCGCGGAACATCCAAGCTGAACCGTGAATGGCAGGCATCACCTGGATAGGGTGATGTCCGCATCAGCGAGCGGCGGTGTGGTCCGCGGGCTGGGTGCGCGGGCCGCCGATGCCCTGCGTGTCGGCGACTCTCGCCCGATCGAAATCGACCGAGTCGCCGAACGATTGCGCGACGGTCGCATCCAGTCGCACCAACTCATCCTTGACCGCCGCCCTGTACTCGGGACGGACCTCGTCGAGCAGCTCCTCGAGCATCGCGCGCAGCCGGCGCATTATCTGGATCCCCCCGTTCCCGTACTCACGGATCTCGTTGGCGGTCAGCGTCAGGTAGTCCTGCCAGCTGCGAGCCGGAATCACCACGCCCCTGCGCGGGTGATCGTCATCCGCCCAGGTGCCCACCGACAGATCGGTCGTGCCGACGAGCCGCAGGGTCTCGCCGAGGTAGTCGAGCACCTGCACGGCGGTGGTCGGATCGTTGACGGCCGGCGACAGAGCGAGGTTCGCGACATCGACGAGGATGCGAATCGCGAAGGCGGGATCCTGCTCGATCGTCCGCTCGTCCCCGAGCGCCACCATGTCGGCGAGCCGCTGTTCGGCACGGCGGCTCGGGCTCGCGCCGCCATAGACGTCGATGAGCTTGGCGCCCGCCGGCACGAAATCCCCGATCCCGTGGCGCAGGACGACCAGGCAGTCCCGCTCGCGTGCCCAGGCGACGAGCGAGTCGGCGTCGACGGCCTGGATGGCCCCGGCGCGGCGGCTGTGCACCGCGAGTGAGTGCTCCTCCCCGCCCGCATCGAACACGCCGATGAAGATCTCGGGATGCCTGGCGCGGGTGACCTCGTACTCGAAGTTGCGCCGGAAGTAGCCGTACACCAGCGCCGACACCGCCACCGGTCTCAGGCGATGCAGATAACGATCGAGGAACACGAGGAACACAAGCAAGCTCACGATCAGCAGCCCACCGGCGATGCTGACGCCGATGTCGGGGACGAAGTTGCTCTCCACGCGGCGCATCAGCGAGAACGCGAAAGCGAGCGTGCCGACGAGCACCGCCAGCAGGACCTTGAGCATCCGGTCGCGATACCACAGCCGCATATAGCGTGCCGAGAATGAGCCCGTGGCCATCTGAACCACGAGCGTGGTGACAGTCACAACGAATCCGGTCAGCGCGGCCGTCGCTCCGACGATCGCCGCCAGCACGGCGCTTGCCGTCGTCGATGAGTACTGAAACTCGGCTGAGACGTGCACACTCTTCTCGATCTGGACGTCCACCGAGCCCAGCGCAGCGCCGAGGAGCGCGCCGGCGAGAGGCAGCACCCAGAGAGAGTCCCTCACGTAGAGGCGGATTCGGAAGACGCGGCGCCAGTTCATGGTGTTCAGAAGCCGTTCATCTCACGCGCCCACATCCGGGCGTAGCGCCCACCCAGGGCCAGCAGCTCAGCATGGGTGCCGCGCTCGAGCGCTCGGCCGCCGTCGAGCACGATCACCTCGTGCGCGTCCTGGAGCCCGGCGAGCCGGTGAGTGATCAAGAGCGTCGCTCGGTCGGCCGTGGTGTCAATCAGGTCGGCCACGAGTGCATCGGCGGTCGGAGTGTCGAGGTGCTCCCCCGGCTCATCGGCGACGAGCAGCGGAAAATCGGCGAGCAGCGCGCGGGCGAGCGCGAGCCGCTGGCGTTGCCCGCCGGAGATCTGAGCGCCGTGCGCGCCAACCGCTGTCTGGAGCCCGGCGGGGAGTCCCTCGGTCCAGTCCAGCAGGCGAGCGCGTCTCAGAGCCGAGAGGAGCTGCTCGGTCGTGGCGTCTCGCCGCGCGAGGCGCAGGTTCTCCTCGAGCGTGGTCTCGAAGATGTGGGCGTCCTGGGACACCAGGCCGATCACCCTGCGGTACTCGTCGCCCGCCAGGTCGCAGATCGACGTGCCGTCAAGTGTCACCGAACCGCCCTCGTAGGGGAGGAACCGCAGCAGGACGTCGGCGAGGGTCGACTTACCGGCCCCGCTGCGGCCAACTACGGCCACGGTCCGGCCCGCCACGAGATCGAGGTCGAGCCCGTCGAGCACCCACGGACCATCTTCCACGTACCTCGCGCGCAGCCCCCGCACCCGAAGAGTGTACGGCGCGGGAGGGAGCGGCTCGGGGCGGGCAGGTTCGACGACTGGCGGATCGGCATCCAGCACCTCGAACGTCCGCGTCGCCGACCGGCGAACGCGCTGCAGCGTCTGGGTTGCCGCCGGAAGGTCGGTCACCAACTCGAACGCAGCGAGCGGGACGAGGGCGATAACGGCCAGCAGCACTCCGTCGAGTATCCCCGCGCGCACGGCGGCGACGCCGACGAGCAGCGCACCCCACATCCCGAGTCCCGAGAGCAAGGTGGCGAATCCCTGACCAACACCCGCGGTCCGCGCGGTGTGTGAGGCGACACGGGTGAGCTGTGCGTCGATCGCCCCCGTTCGCTCGCGCTGCGCGCCGAGCGCGCCGTAGGCCGTCAGTTCGGGAGCGCCTTCCAGAAGGTCGACGACGGCCGCCGTCAACTCCCCGCGGGCCGTCGCCTGCCTCGACTCCGAATGTCGGGCGAGTGTGCCCGTCAGCCATGTCAGCGCCGTCGAGGCCAGGACCAGCGAGATCAGGACGATCAGCCCCGCCGCGGGCAGGATCCACCAGACGAGCCAAACCGTTCCGGCGCCCACCAGAACCGCGATCGCGAACGGTGGAATCACCCGTAGCAGCAAGTCCTGCAGCGAGTCGATGTCGTGCACGACACGCGCCAGGAGATCCCCGCTGCGAAACTCGGGGAGTCCAGCGGGCGCCAGCGCCTCGAGTCTTTTGTAGGTCCGGACGCGCAGCTCTGCCAATGCGCGGAAGGCCACGTCATGGCCGACGATGCGCTGTCCATACCGAAACAGGCCCCGCGAGAGGCCGAAGAACTGCACCGCGACGATCGCGATCGCGAGCGCCGTCTCCTGCGGGCGCTGAGAGGCGCGCGAGATCAGCCAGGCCGAGGTTGCGATCAGCCCGATTCCCGCACCCACCGCCCCGGCGCCGAGCAGGCTGGCGAGTGCCAGACGTCCTGCTGCCGGGCGTGCCAGCCCGAGCGTTCTTCGGAGCGGGGCCTCGATGTCTGGCGCGTCGTCGATCGTCTGCAGTGCGTCGGGCGTTGCTGACATCACGCCGCCACCGGAACGTCGCCGAGCTTGAGCACGCGGTCGGCCAGATCCACCAGTGACGGGCGGTGCGCGACCAGCACGACGGTGCGGCCACGTACGAGCCGCTGGAGCGCTGCCAGAACCTCGTCCTCGGTCACGCCATCGAGGTTGGCCGTCGGCTCGTCGAGCAGCAGCAGGGGCGAGTCGCGAACAAAGGCACGGGCAAGCCCAACGCGTTGACGTTCACCGACAGAGAGGCCGAAGCCACGGTCGCCGAGCATCGTCTCGAGCCCGGCCGGCTTACCGGCCACGACGTCGCTAAGGCCGGCCGCCGCGACTGCGTCCCAGAGCTGCTCGCTGGTCGCGTCGGGGCGCCCGAGTGCAATGTTGTCGGCGATCGACGCGGCGAACAGGTGAGGACGCTGAGGCATCCACGACACGTGCGCTCGCCACGCATCAGGGTCGAGGTCGGCGAGATCTACACCGCCGACCCTCACCGTTCCGCCGTCCGGCGTGAGGAACCCGAGCAG
>DATNKY010000560.1:0-4999 GCA_035603155.1 Solirubrobacteraceae bacterium | reverse complement strand
GCAACATCGGGACGTACATGGTCGTCGTCGAGGTCAATGACGATGTAACTGCGACGGTCAAGACCATGGTCGTTGCTGCCTCTTCCTGAGATCGTTTTAGGTAAGCCACGCTTGCGGGTCCCGCGCAGGATGCGCCGAGGCGCGTTGCGTGGTGCCGGGCGCAAGCGATGCGACCTGCGCGGAACCGCAACCTTGCTCACCTGCCTTGGATGAGACGACCTTGGCCTCCGACGCGTCTGGTTTGGCGCAGGAGCCCGAAGCGTTTCTCGATCTCCGTTTCGGGCTCTTGCGCAATCCACGAGGCTGGCACCGGCTGGGTGGGTGAGGTATCGCCATCGGCACGGTCGCGCCGTTAGCGCCCCAACACTCGCCACGAGCCCCAAATCAGCATTCCCGTGCCGCATGGCGATGCCCTCGCCCAGGCCAGCCAACACCGAGCCGAGACACAAACCCGTGCCGCATGGCGATCGCCTCGCCCCGGCCGGCTGAACGACAAGCCGAGCCAAACCCCGCACGGTGCGGAAACGACTCCCTCACAGCCGCCGCCCGCAAACCTAGACTCGCTGATTCTCGATGAGCGCCGTGCAGAACATCGCCGTCCCGCCCCACAACCTCGAAGCTGAGAAGTCGGTCCTCGGCGCGGTGCTGCTGGACGAGCGCCATCTCCATGCGCTGCTGGTCGAGGAGCAGCTGCGCCCCGATCACTTCTACCGCGAGCAGTACGGCGCCGTGTTCGCGGCGATGCTGTCGTTGTACGAGCACGACCGCAAGATCGATCACCTGACGGTCTCGGAGATGCTGCGCCAGAACGGCAAGCTCGAGGAGGTCGGCGGCGCCGAGACGATCGACGAGCTCGCCGGCTGGGTCCCGGCTGCCGGACACGCGCGCGAGTACGGCCAGATCGTGCGCGAGAACGCGCAGATGCGCGCGCTGTTGACGACGTCCTACGAGATCCAGGCGAGCGTGCTCGCCCGTGAGGCGCCCGCACGCGAGCTGGTCGAACGGGCCGAGCGCTCGGTGCTCGAGGTCGCGCACGATGATCGCCAGAAGAAGATCCGCACGATCGGGGACATCCTCGACGAGGAGACCGACAAGCTGCACCGCCTGTCGGTCGCGAAGACGCCGTTGACGGGCGTCCCATCGGGGTTCAGGGATCTGGACGAGAAGACCGGCGGCTTTCAGCCCGGGAACCTGATCGTGATCGCCGCGCGCCCGTCGATGGGAAAGTCGGCGCTGGTCGCCAACATCGCCGAGAACGCGGTGCTTGCCGGGCACGCGGTGGTCCTGTTCTCGCTCGAGATGTCCGAATCAGAGCTCGCCCAACGCTTCGTCGCCTCCCAGTCTCGGATCAAGGGCGAGGACCTGCGGCGGGGAAAGGTGCCCGAGAAGCAGTGGCCGAAGATCCTCGAGGCATGCCAGCGCCTGTCCGAGGCCCCTCTGTACGTCGACGACTCGAGCGACACGGGCGTTCTCGAAGTCCGCGCCAAGGCGCGCCGCCTCCACGGCCGCGTGGATAGCGGCCTCGGCCTGATCATCGTCGACTACCTTCAGCTGATGCGCCACGAGGGACGGGTCGAGAACCGCGTCGAGCAGGTGGGTCAGATCAGCCGTGGCCTCAAGGGGTTGGCGCGCGAACTGGGCGTGCCGGTGATCGCGCTCTCGCAGCTGAGCCGCGCGGTCGAGCAGCGCGGTGGCGAGAAGAAGCCGATCCTGTCCGATCTACGAGAATCCGGTCAAATTGAGCAGGATTCGGATCTGGTCATGTTTATCTACCGCGAGGAGTACTACGAGAAGGACTCCGAACGGCCGGGCGAGGCGGACATCATCATCGCCAAGCACCGCAACGGGCCGGTCGGCGACGTCGTGCTGAGCTTCCACAAGGAGTACCCGAAGTTCATGAACTACGCCGGGGACCGGTTCGCGCAGTGAGCGAGTGCCCGTTCGGCATGTGCGACGGGGGTGGCTTCCTCTACGACGAGGAGACCAACACCGCATACAACTGCCGCTGCCGCCCACAGCGCGTCGCGCATGCGAAGGCGCGCAGCCTGTCAGCCGTGATTCCGCGGCGCTACCGCGACGTCTCGTTTGACCGGCCCCCGGTCAGCGACATCGATCCGCAGATCGTCACCGCGACCCGCCGCTACGCAGCGACGATCGAGGATCAGCTCGAGGCCGGGCGGGGGTTGTGGTTCATGGGGCCGCCCGGGACCGGCAAGACGACGCTCGCGATGCTCGTGTCGCAGGCGGCTCTGAAGACCGGGCGGTCGGTGGCGATCTACTCCCTGCCGCGGCTGCTGAACGAGATCCGTGACACCCATCGTGCCGAGCGCTCGCACGTCGATCTGCTCGATCGACTGACCGAGGTCGACCTGCTCCACATCGATGACGTGGGCGCCCAGCGGACCACCGACTGGGTCCTCGAGGAGCTCTACTCGATCGTCAACGGCCGTTACGAGGACGAGCGCTCGATCGTGATCACGACCAACATCCTGGACCGCGGTGCGCTGTGCGAGCAGATCACGGCCCGCACCGTGTCACGGCTGACCGAGATGTGCGACGAGCTGCCGCTGCTAGGTCACGACCACCGGATGGACCTCAAGACGGCCTGACCCGGCCACCCGCCCGCTCACCCAGCCTCCGATCGATCTCAAGACGGCCTGACCGCCCCGTCACCGCCACGCTCGCCCGCCAGCAGCCCAGCCGCCGTCAACCAGGCCCGCAGCTGGGCTGCTGACCGGAATTGGACCGCCTGCATGCCCACCCCGCGGGCGGCCTCGACGTTCGCCGCCGAGTCGTCGATCAGCACGGTTCGCTGCGCGCACAGCCCGAAGCGCCCCAGCAGCCGCACGAAGATCTCGGGGTCGGGCTTGGCGATCCGCTCATAGGCCGAGACGACGACGCCGTCGAACCAGCCGAAGAACCCGTAACGATCGCGACGGAGCGGAAATGTCTCTGCCTCCATGTTGGTGAGCGCGTAGCAGGGCACCCCGGCACGCTTGAGCGCCGCGAGCAGGGCGACGACCTCGGTCAGCTCCCCGGCGACCATCTCCTCGCTGCGGGCGCCCCACGCCGCGATCAGCTCGGCGTGCTCGGGATGGGCGGCCGCGAGCTCGGCGGACGAGCGACTGAACGGAACGCCGCGATCGTGCGCGGCGTGCCACTCCATCGTGCACACCTCGGCCAGGAATCGCTCCATCTCGCCTTCGTCGTCGAACAGCCTGCGATACAGGTAGCGTGGATTCCAGTCGAGCAGCACGCCGCCGATGTCGAACACGACGGCATCGATCGATCCGGGGCGGGGAAGTCCGTCGAACACGGTCTGTGATCCTCGCAGGCCCGCGGAATGACCCGCGTCTGCCGAGGTCGCGAACATCGGGAGCCCGCCGAGACCCGGGATCCCCGACGCCCCTCGTACACTCAAGACGCGATGCCAGGAATCGTGATCGTCGGCGCCCAGTGGGGCGACGAAGGAAAAGGGAAGGTGACCGACATGCTCGCCGAGCGAGCCGATGCGGTCGTGCGCTTTCAGGGCGGCAATAACGCCGGTCACACGATCGTCCGCAACGGCGAGACGTGGAAGCTGCACCTGATGCCCTCGGGGATCCTCCATCCCGGCAAGCTGTGCGTGATCGGCAACGGCGTCGTGATCGATCCCAAGGTCCTCGTCGACGAGCTCGACGAGCTCCGTCGCCGGCGGGTCGACATCAGCGCGCTGCGGATCTCCGCCAACGCGCACCTGATCATGCCCTACCACCTGATGCTCGATGACGCGGGCGAGGCGAAGCTGGGCAAGCTCGAGATCGGGACCACGCGGCGCGGGATCGGCCCCTGTTACGCCGACAAGGCGGCGCGGCTCGGGATCCGCGTCCAGGACCTGCTCGACGAGAAGATCCTCAAGAAGAAGATCGTCGCCGCACTCGAGCCCAAGCGCCTGTCGTTGCGGCCGTACGCCAAGGAGCCGGCGCTCGACCTGCAATCGATGACTGACGAGTACCTGACCTACGGCCACGTGCTCGAGCCCTACATCGCGGACACCTCCAGGCTCGTGCTCGAGTGCCTGGACAACAACCAGACGGTCGTGTTCGAGGGCGCCCAGGGAGCGCTGCTCGACATCGACCACGGGACGTATCCGTTCGTCACCTCGTCGAATCCGGTCGCCGGCGCCGCCTGCGTCGGCGCGGGCGTCGGCCCGAAGGACATCGACGAGGTCTGGGGCGTCGCCAAGGCCTACGCGACACGGGTCGGCGCCGGGCCGTTCCCGACCGAGGTCGACGGCTCGCTGGCCGACGAGATCCGCGAGCGCGGCGGCGAGTACGGCACCACCACCGGCCGCTCGCGCCGCGTCGGGTGGCTCGACCTGGTCGCGCTGCGCTACGCCGCCCGCCTGAATTCGCTCACGGCGCTGGCGATCACCAAGCTCGACGTCCTCGCCGGATTTGACCCGATCCGCGTCTGCACGCGGTACCGCGGGGCCGAGGGAGCCGAGTTCGACTACTTCCCGTACCACCAGACGGTCCTGCACCACGCGGCCGGCGAGTACGTCGACCTGCCCGGGTTCACCGAGGACCTCACGGAGTGCGTGACCGAGTCAGACCTGCCCGTCGCGGCGCGCGACTATCTGCGGTTCATCTCCGAGTTCGTCGGCGTCCCAATCGTGCTCGTCGGCGTCGGTCCCGGACGCGAGCAGGTGATCTGGACCGACGATGCGAGCACATCGTCAGTCGCCGCTGACGGCGCCGCGGTCCCGCAGTAGAGGTCGCGCATACGCCAGATGCGCCGCCGCTACTAGGGGTAGCGCTCGATCAGATCCTCGTCGGGCACTCGGCGCACGACTCGCGCCGGTACGCCCATCACGACCTCGCGCGCACCGACGTCACGGGTCACGACCGCCCCGGCGGCGACGAACGCCTCCTCGCCGATCTCGATCCCCGGCGTCAGGACCACGCCGCCACCGACCCGGGCCGCGCGCCGCAGCGTGACCCCGGCGAGGGGCGCGCCC
>DATNKY010000500.1:0-2167 GCA_035603155.1 Solirubrobacteraceae bacterium | reverse complement strand
CACCCGATAGATGTCGGGCACGTCGAAGGCGGACACGACCGCCTCCACCGGGAGGCTCGCAAACAGCGCGATCTTGCGCCGGATCTCGTCTCCGAGCATCGACTCCGAGCGCGCGATGACCATGTCCGGCGCGATACCGATGCGCCGCAGCTCGTTGACCGAGTGCTGGGTCGGCTTGGTCTTGAGCTCGCCGGCATGTCCAATGTACGGGACCAGCGTCAGGTGAATGAACATGCAGCGCCGGCGGCCGACGTCGACCGGGAACTGGCGGATCGCCTCCAGGAACGGGAGTGACTCGATGTCGCCGACCGTGCCGCCGATCTCGGTGACGACGAAGTCGACGTCACTCGAGTCGGCCATCAGCTTGATCCGCTGCTTGATCTCGTCGGTGATGTGCGGGACCACCTGGACGGTCGCGCCGAGGTAGTCGCCCCGGCGCTCGCGGCGGATGACGGTGTTGTAGATCCCGCCGGCGGTGACGTTCGAGGCGCGGCTCGTGTTGGCGTCGGTGAAGCGCTCGTAGTGGCCGAGATCGAGGTCGGTCTCGGCGCCGTCCTCGGTCACGAACACCTCGCCGTGCTGATACGGCGACATCGTGCCCGGGTCGACGTTGATGTACGGGTCGAACTTCTGCAGTTGTACGTCGAGCCCCCGCGCGACGAGCAGCCGACCGATCGAGGCTGCGGCGATGCCCTTGCCGAGCGAGGAGACCACTCCGCCCGTGATGAAGATAAACCGCGTTTCGCCGTGAGCCATCGCCGAACATCGAGTCTAACGGGGGTTCCGACGGAAGCCGAAACCCCTGCTCAGGCGGCCCGCAGCAGCTCGCGCGCGTGCTCGGAGGCGGCGCCGTCGTCGCTCCCGGCACCGAGCATCCGCACCAGCTCGCCCACTACGCCGTCGCCCTCGAGCATCGTGACCGTCGTCGTCGCGGGCTCGGTGCCCGCTTGCTTGACGATCGCGAAGTGGCGCTGCGCGAGCGCGGCGACCTGCGGCAGATGGGTGATGCAGAGGATCTGGCGCCGCTCCGACAGGCCGCGCAGGTGCTCGCCCACCGCCCGGGCCGTGTGGCCGCCGATGCCGGCGTCGATCTCGTCGAACACGAGCAGTGGCGCGACATCCCGTGCCGCCGCAGGCTCGCTCTCGGCGACGCTCATCAGCGCCAGCATGATCCGCGACAGCTCGCCACCGGATGCGACCTCGCGCAACGGCGCGAGCGCGCCCCCGGCGTTGGCCGCGATCTGCATCTCGATCGAGTCCGCTCCGCGCGGTCCGCAGCCGTCGGGCCGCGGTCCCAGCTCGATCTCGAACCGCGCATCGGGCATTGACAGCTCCGCCAGCCGATCTCGAACCGCCGCCGCGAGCCCGGGCGCAGCGGTACGGCGCGCATCGCCGATCTCGCCCGCGAGCAGTTCGAGCTCGCCGCGGGCGCCGGCGAGCTCGTGCTCGGCCGACTCAAGCGCCTGGTCGGCGTGCTCGAGCTCGTCGCGGCGGGCACGGCACCGCTTGGCATGCGCGAGCACCTCCTCGATTTCGCCACCGTGCTTGCGCTGCAGGCGGGCGAACACCGCCAGTCGCGCCTCGACCTCCTCCAGCCGCTCACCGGCGGCCGCCTCGCCGGTCACGTCCTGCAGGTAGCCGCGCAGCTCCACGGCGATGTCCTCGGCCTCGTAGCGCACCGCCTCGAGCCGCTGCGCGAGGCCGCTCAGCGCCGGATCGATCGCGGCCACCGACTCGAGCTCGTACGCCGCGCCGCCGAGCAGCTCACGCGCTCCGTCACCCGACTCGGGCGCGATCGCCTCGGCTGCGCCCGCGGCAGCGCGCTGGAGCGCCTCGAGGTGGCGTAGGCGTTCCCGTTCGGAGCTCAGCTCCGCCTCCTCCTCGACGCTCGGGTCCGCCGCCTCGATCTCCGTGAGCTCGAAGCTGACCAGGTCAAGCTCGCGCTCACGGTGGCCCGCGAGCTCGCGCAGCTCCGCGGCGCGGGCCTCGAGCTCGCGCGCACGCCCGTACGCCGCGTGCAGCCGGTCGCGCAGGCGGGCCTGCGGCTCGCCGCAATAGGAGTCGAGCAGGTCGAGCTGCGCGGTCTGCAGCATCAGCCTGCGGTGCTCGTGTTGGCCGTAGAACGACATCAGCTCGGCGCCGAGTTCCTGAAGGTCGGCGACCGTCG
>DATNKY010000540.1:0-3587 GCA_035603155.1 Solirubrobacteraceae bacterium | reverse complement strand
GCTCCTGCCGACGTCGCCAAGCCCGCTACCGATGCGATGACGCCAAGCGCCGCACCCGCGGCCGCCATGGCCAACCCCCGCCGAGCTCGCACCCTCCAGAGCAATCCCCGCACACAGCGAGCATACCTCTCCCCCGGCCGGCTGGCTTGACAGCGGGCTTGGACGAGCGTGAGCTCTGACGTTGGCCCGATCGACCTCGGTCAGATCCGGCCAGACGAACCGACCGCGCTCGAGATGGTCGCGCATACCCTGCTCGTCGACCCCGGGTGAACCACCCAGCGGCGGAGTGGGACCTCTCTCCACCGCTCCCGCCTGGGACTGACATGGCGTCTCCTCCTTGGTTTCGCTGCGACTGAGGCGATTGTCCCCCTTGAGCGGGACTGAACGGGTTCACGTTTGGTCGGTGTACAACAGAGAGACCGTCTGCTTCGGCCAGCGAGAGCTGTCACTCCGTCAACTGAAAATGCCGGTACATCGCCATTACGACCGTCGGTCGACGCTCGCCGAGCCCGTGCTCGCCAGGTGAGTCCGGACCGGTCTTGACAACCGGCCGGACGAGGTCCGCGACCGAGCCCTAGTGTGGGCGGTTGCGCTCGCCCGGCGCGGTGCTCACAGCCGCGGATCCAGCGATCGGACCGTCGCCGTTTCGATCCCGCCGCATTCTCCCTCGGTTCGGCACGATGCGGGCCTCGCGTCCCGGGATCGTTGAGTCGCGTGGCGGCGCGAGGCGGGGTCCGCGATCAGTAATCATTTTTGAACGCGAAGTAGGAACCGCGAATGGTTCCGGCCAGCTTCGACTTCTGTCGGGCGAATTTGAACTTCGACGCGAGCTCTGCGGGGACGTCCATCCCCTCGGAAAGCTTGAACCCGACGGCCCGCTTCTTGGTGGCGTCGATGCTGTACATCACGTTTATCGACAGACCGTTCTCGTAGAAGACGTAGGCGATTCGGATGTTCTCGACCTGGAAGGTCGTAGCTTCGAGCGGACGAGAGGAGATGACGATGTCGCGTTCGTCCTTGAGGATTCGGTGCACCCAGTCGACGGTCTTCTTGGCGTTGCTCGCAGGCTCCACGGTGAAGACGTGGTCGTACTTGTTCTTGAAGTAGCGGGCCTCGTGCGCCCTTAGACCAGCGAGCGCGGCAGCGATCGGCGAGGACTCCAGGCCGACTGTCGAGACATCGTCGAAATCGACGGCGTAGGGCATGACGCACTCTCCTTCGTTTGTCTTGATGTTGGTGGTATACCGGCCATCACTCCGAAAAAGGCCGCGATCCGGTCTAGCTCAGCTCGACCCGGGGCGACCTTGCCCGCATTTCACGCGGGACGCCCGCCACGGAACAAGGTCCTGGCTTACCCCGCAGACCTGCGACCGTCGAGGACATCATCGCCGTCATGCGCGCCGCAGGCGACGACGCGAAGCGCACCAGGCTGCGCGGCCTGTCGTGGACGGGTCCCCGGTGGCGTCCGAAGTGGGAGCGAGTGAGTGCTATGCAAGACTCGCCTCATGGAACGAACCATCCGCGTTATCAAGCACGTCAGCGGCCCGCTCAAAGACACGATCGTGGAGGTCGTCGAGGACGATGGCGGTGCGCTTCGTCTGGTCGTGGTCGAGCTTCACGTCTCGTTTGACTCCAATGGCGACACCGGCACCGTGAAGGAGATCACCCCAGCTGAAATGGAGCGGGGCGCAGAAAGCTCCAGTCAGGGTCCGCGGACCTGACCCGCAGCCATTCATCCCTCATAAGAGTGTCGCAACAGATCGAGCACCGGCGGTCTCCCGCATGTCGACCACTTCTGCTCCGGTCCAGCGGCGCTTAACGCAACCAGCTACCTAAATGGGACGCGCCAGACTAGGCATTGGGCGCAGAGTCCGCCCCGTCCGAACTTTGCGAGAACAGCCACCCGAGCGCCGCGCACACCACTACCAGGAACACGATCATGACCAGGGGAGCGAGCAGCCCCGCTGGCCCGGCATGGTAGAAGCCATGCGGCCGGCCATGCATCCAGGGAGGTCCACCTGCGACGGCCGAGTGTGCCCGCGCGAACCCCGCCATTGCTGATGCCGCCAGCACGCTGAGAAGGATTCCGAGCGCCAGCGTGGCCCCGGCCACAGCCGGCAGCGCCGGGCGCCGGCGGGCCGGCAGGGTCGCCGCCGCCGGGACTGGCAGATCGACCACCAGCGCGTCGAGCTCACCGTATGTGCGGGCGCGGAAGGCGACCTCGAGGCGCTCCTCCAGCTCCCCGGCCAGCAGCCGCCCTTCGGCGGTCGCCGCCCGCAGCCGCTCGGCGACCTCCTCGCGGTCGCTGTCGGAAGCACGGAGCGAATGCCGTCTCGCCACACCTCCAGAGTAGCGCGCCCGATGCCCATCGATCGATGCTTCCCGGCGAGCGCCCCGAGGTGCGACGGGTCCCCGAGAGAGCCTCGGCGCCCAACGAGGTCGCTAGGCCGGGCCTCCGACATAGCTACCGTGCCGATCGAGCCCAATCCGCGTCGCACTTGGCTTCTGATTTCGCCCAATCTGAAGCATCCTGCCGCCGCCGTCGGCGGGATCGCATTTGCCTCCGCTGGCCAGAAACCACGCCGCCGCTATGGCGACGATGGGATAGCTACGATGGGCCGATGACTGCTGCCGAAACTGACGCTGCGCGTGAATGGCTCACGCGCTTCATCGGCGCGTACGCTGGTTTGGATGTTGGCGAAAGCGATCCGGTGCATGCGGTCCGAGCGCACGCGCGCGAGATGCTTGTAGTTGGCCCTACTCCCGACGACCCCTTCACCATATGTAAGGAGATGGCGGACGCGCTACCTCATGATCAGCGCGCCGCGGGTCTGTGCGACACGTGGCGCGAGGAGTTGGACCTCGCGCGCCGACGTGAGTAAACGATCCTTGGGTGACCGCCGGGGACAGGGAACTCGACGACGCGCCGCGCATCAGGGCCCGGAATCCCCTGACTATTGACGATCCGGGTAATTGCGCCAGCCGGGATCGAACCGCCGACCTCCTGCTTGCAAAGTGTCGATCGGCTGCCGAGCACAGTGATGGCATCTGTCGGCGCCGAGGCAGATACTCGGCGCCGAGCTTCGTGATCGCGTTCGACTTCTACGTCGAAGTGGCTAGGCGCGGGAAGACCTGCAGCGCGATGCTTCGCAAGGCCGCGACGATCTGCTCGGGGGACGAGTTGGGGTCGGTCAGCTCAGCGGGGATCACGAGCCCGGACTGCTTTGCATGCTCGAGGATGCCGCTGCCTGCGGTCTTGCCGAGGACGCTGAGCGCCTTTCCCATCTGGACCATGTCCATGTGGAACTGCGGGACCGGGAGCGCCTCGACGTCCGGCCAGCTCGCGGGATCGCGAGGGATCTCGCGGGAGAGCAGGTGATCAAACGTGGCGGCGGCGGCGTCGCGGCCGGTGAACGCGTCGCCCAGACCCCATACGCTGCGGAGCGTGGCGATCATCGATGTATGTCGGTGCTCATCGTTTACCACGATCCCCTCGTCCACCCACGGGGAGACGATGATCGCCGGCACCCGGTAGCCCGAGCGGTCGAATGTGAAGTCCAGTTGGCCCGCTGGCGCGCTCGGGTCCG
>DATNKY010000525.1:0-2703 GCA_035603155.1 Solirubrobacteraceae bacterium | reverse complement strand
CGCTATCGCGTGGTTCGCGGTCTGCTCGGCCTGCGCCGCGGTCGTGTTCATCCACGCCGTGTACGGCGCGGCCGCGGCCGCCATAGCCGTCGACGCCTGACCGCGCCAGCCTTCGACGGTCAGGTTCGACACGATCGAGCTGTAATTAGCCGCCTGCGAGCGCAACTCGGACGCCAGGCCATCCCAGGCCGTAGCGGCAGACAGCAGCGATGTCGAGCCCGGGCCCGCATACATCTTGGCGGAGTTCACTTCCGGCGGGAATGCGCCGAAATCGAAGACTGCACTCATCGCGGTACTCCTTTCAGATGGCCGAGCTTGCGTTGGCGGCTTCGGTGGCCGCGTAGGAACCTGCACTGGCGCCCAAGGCGCTGACGAACAGTTCGTGGACCGCTGCCGCGTGGCCGCTCACTGCCTGGTACACCGCGGCGTGGGACGCGAACTGTGCTGCGGTCAAAGCCGATACCTCGTCGGCCGCCGCCGGGGTCAGGCCCGTCGTCGGCACCATCGCCGCAGCATTCTGTGCGTTCAGTTCCGTGCCGATACCGGTCAGCTGGCCGGCTGCGGCTGCCATGATTTCCGGCTGCGTCGTCACAAAAGTCATTGGGGTTCTCCTTGCGGAAAGCAGGCTGAGCCCGCGGCGACCGTGCCTTAGCACGTCAAGGCCACGCGCGCATCAACGCATCGCGCGTGTTAATCGAAGCGGCGCAAGCCGTTTCAGATAGAAGAGATGTCGCCGGGGTCGGATCCGTACGAAATGGTCATCGGTCTCGGATACGGACTGTCGCTTGGACTCACTTCGCCTCACCTCCTCGCGGCCAGGGCACACAGGGGTGCCTGCACGGTGCACACGGGACGAGGCGGACCCGGCAGATGAGCCGGTCGCCGCACCCCTCTCGACAGAGCTTTGGCACTGCACGGCGTATCCGGAGATTCCGGAAGCCACTTGGGCTCAACCCTTAAGCCGGGAGGAGCTGTCCTGACCCTGGGCGTCTTTCGACGTTCGAGGTCAGTGGCCTGTATCCGTGCAGACGCCTCACCTAGCGAGGTGCTTGCAAGAGCCATAGTTCCACCGAATTCGGAGGGAGTCAACTTAGCGCGTGGGCATGACGCGCGGCGGGGTCCGTTAAAGAGATGGGTGACGAGTCGAGTAAACGCCCGCCGCCGGAGTGCGGCTGTTCATCGAGATCCGTTGTGGCTGTTCACGAATCATGATGGCACGCGCCGAGAGCGCCCCCGTCCGCGCCAACATCGACGCGGAGTTCACCCGAGTTACGGCTAGTCGCTCTTCTTCTCCGCAACCGCGGCGCTGAGCCCCTCGGCCAGGTCGTCGCGCGTCAATTCCTTGAATCGGCGCAGTTGGTCGTCGTTGAACTCATCGAAGTCACTTGCCAACACCGCGTCGAGGTCCTCGTCGTCGAGGCGGAAGCTTCGGTGATCGCGAGCCTTTTCTACGACGTTGCGGACGAACCCGGCGTTGCCCAACGTGTCGATCCCGCGGATCAAATCGCCCTCTTGGGAGATGGTCTCGTCGTCATAGAACCTGGTGTAGGCGGGCAGTAGAACGTCGACGGCGTCGTCGGTGATCACGTCTTCGTTCTCCCGGCCCATCAACATCGTCAGCGCGATGAGCTCTTTCGGGTTGTAGCTGAAGAACTCGATGACGGTGGAGAACCGGCGTCGCAGACCCTGGTTGACCTCCAGCATCTTGTCCATGGCTTTGGCGTACCCGGCCCCGAAGACCACCAGCTCATCGCGGTGGTTCTCCATGTAGAGCAGCAAGGTGTTGATGATCGCGTTGCCGTACGCGTCGCCGGTGGAGTAACCGCTCTCATGCAGGTTATGCATCTCATCGAAGAAGACCGCCCCGCCCCGGGCCTCCTCGAGCATCTCCTCGGTGTTCTTCTCGGCGTCAGCCATGTAGCGGCCCAACAACTTTGCGCGGCTAGTCTCCACCACCAACGGCTTGCGCAGCACGGTCAAACCGCACAGCTGCTTGGAAAACGCCCGCGCCACCGACGTCTTGCCGGTGCCGGGAGGTCCCAGTAACAACGTGTGCCGCGACGTAACCGGAACCGGGAGGCCCATTTTCGCGCGGGCTAAATTCACCTTTGTCGTCGACTTGATCAGCTTGATTTCTCGCTTGGCATGGTCCATGCCGAGCATCGCGTTGAGCTCGGCATCGCCTTCGTCCAAGTACTTCTTGGCCATCTCGGCGTGACGCGCGGCCTCCGCCTGCTCGCGGGTCGGTGCGCTGTCCGCGTCCCACGGATCCGTCCTGGCCTCAATCGTTTCCGGGTCGGTCAGCACCAGCCGGTAGTTGGCGTTGTCCAACGCCTCGCGTGCCGGCGCGAACTTCGCGTCGCGTGAGTAGACCCGGCGTAGGCACTCCACCGCGTCCTCTTCGCGACCCAGGTGCCGGAAGCACATTCCCTGGGTGTACATCGCGACGTTGGCCGCACTGGGCACTCGGTCGCCCTCGATCGCTTCCAGCGCACGGCGGGTCGCTTCTTCGAACACCCCGAGCGACGCCAGCGCCGTGGTGGCCATCGCCGCACCGGCGGCTTTCAGTTCGGGATGACGCCAGCCGGCCCCGGGCGGGAACTGGACCAGCACATCCGGCCAGCGTCCGGTGCGGAAGTGCAGCAGCCCGCGTACGTACTTGATCAGCTCCTCATCGGAGGGATGCTTGGGCGTAATCGAATC
>DATNKY010000278.1:0-13129 GCA_035603155.1 Solirubrobacteraceae bacterium | reverse complement strand
GTTGATGGAGCGCCACGAGATGATCGGCGATTTCGATCTCGCCGGCCTGTTCATCGGGATCGAGTTCGTCCGTGACCGTGAGAGCAGGGAGCCGGCAGACACCGAGACCGCAACGATGCTCGAGTTCTGCGTCCGCGAAGGCCTCCTGTTCGAGAAGGGTGGTTATCACCACAACCGCTTCCAGCTGATCCCGCCATTGACCATCGAGCCGAATCAGATCGATGCGGTGATCGACGTCATTGACCGAGCGCTGATGTACGTCGAATCCGGCGGCGACAAATCCGGTCTGCCTGATCAACGCCGCTCGGTGTCAGTCGGCTAGCGCAGCCGTGACGCGCCTGGATCACAGAGTCGCGATCGTGACCGGCGCCGCCGAGGGTCTCGGCAAGGGGATCGCCGAGGCCCTGATTCAAGCGGGCGCCGACGTCGGCCTACTCGATCGCAACGTGGAGGTCGGCCGGGAAACCACGGCCGAGCTTTCGCGGGCCGCGAACGCGGACTGTGTGTTCGCGGCGTGCGACATCTCGCGCGAGGAACAGGTGATCGAGGCCGTCGAGCACGTCGCCAACATGCTTGGACCCCCGACGATTCTCGTCAACAACGCGGGGATATTCATCTTCAAGGGTGTGGACGCCACCGTTGAGGAGTGGCAGGAGATCATGAGCGTCAACATCATGGGGCCGGCGCTGGTCACCAAGCATGTCGTCGCACACATGCGTCGCGCCGGCGGCGGATCAATCGTCAACATCGGGTCGGTATCAGCCTTCATCGCCCAGAAGGGATTTCTCACCTACAGTGCGACGAAGGCGGCGGTCGTCGAGATGACGCGGTGCATGGCCCTCGATCTCGCCGAGGATCACATCCGCGCCAACAGCGTCAGCCCGGGCGCGGTCTGGAGCGCCGCGATGCAGCGGGCCGCACAGGAACTCAGCCTGACCAGGGAGGCAGCCGCGCGCGAGCCGAATTTCGGGGTCGAGCAGATCATCCAGCGGTCCGCCGATCCGATCGAGATCGGGCGTGCCGTCGTGTTCCTGGCGTCCGACGATGCGTCGTTCATCACGGGCGCGAACCTTCCCGCCGACGGTGGCTGGACAGCCGTTTAGCGCCCGCGCGCGAACTGGTCAACGGACGCGGCCTCGCGCCGATCCAAATTCGCTTGACACTCACGCAGCCCGCGAATATGGTGCGCACTCGAATAGTAAATTGATGTTTTACTTAGTGGAATCCAACGCCCTGAGGGCGAAGAATCGGGACCGACGCTCGTGCCGCCGCAACCGGCAGCTCGCGGCGTCCAGTGCTCGTGTGAGCCGATGACCCCTCCCGAGACAGAGGTCGAGGCGACAGGCGCCGAGCTGATTCAAACCAAGCGCGCATCGCGCTCGGTCCTGAACGCCTGTAACGCGTTGGTCGTGCTGATGGAGGCGGGCGAGCCGCTGACATTGGGAGCGTTCGCGCGACGTGCCAAGCTTGCTCCGGCGACCGCTCATCGGGTGCTTCGCTCTCTGGCGCTCTACCGGTTCGTTCGGCAGAACGAGGAGGGCGCGTACGAGCTGGGACTAGGTCTACTCGAGTTGGGTTCGGCGGTTTCGGCCCAGTTCGACATCGTCCGTATGGCCCGCCCCCATATCGAGCGCCTCGCCGAGGCCACCGGCGAGACGGTTCATCTGGCGGTCATGGAGGGCGATGCGGCGGTCTACATCGACAAGGTCGAAGGCCGACACTCGATCCGCCTGGTCTCGCGCCCGGGTTACAGCGTTCCGCTCCACGCCACCAGCCTCGGGAAGGTGCTCTGCGCCGGCTTGGAAGACGCCCAGCTCGATGCCCTGACAGAGCGACTGAAGAGCTCTCTGGACGATGCGACGGTGACGCGCTTCCGCGGCGAGATCGACGAGGCGCGCAAGACGGGGTACGCCGTGGACCGAGAGGAGCTGCTTCCGGGGCTGATGTGCGTGGGAACGTCCGTGGTCGGCCACGACGGAATGACGATCGCTGCGATCAGCGTCGCCGGTCCCACCTTCCGGATGGAGGACTCCTTCGAGCAACACGCCAAGACGCTCGCCGGCGCGGCGACTGAGCTGTCGGCGGAGCTCGGGTATGTAGGCGTCCCTCTCGGCTCGACAAAACGCGGTTCGTGAACGAACGACGATGCTGTCGAGTAAGAGAATCATCGACCTCTCAGTCCCACTCAGTACCGATCATCCGTGCGGATGGCCGGGGCACCCCTCCCTGCAGATCGAAGGCCACTGGTTCGACGATCGCCAGGTTCCATATGCGCATCAGTCGATCTCGCTCGATGAGCACACCGGGACACACTTCGACGCGCCGGCACACTTCATTCCGCCTGCGGGAAGCGACCTTTACGACGGCCCCGGCAAGCATGTGACGAGCGATCAGGTACCGCTCGAGGCCTGCATCGGCCCGGCGCGGGTGATCGACGCTCGCTCGGCGATATCGACGACGCTGGGGGAGAGCGCCTGGATTGATCCTTCCTACGTCGAACGCGCGGTCGAGCAACACGGCGCGTTGCACACAGGAGACGTGATCCTGTTCTACACCGGATGGTCAGATGCTCACTATCGGCCTGGGGATGATGGCAGCGCGTTTGTCGCTGACCCACTCGCCGGCAAGTGTGCAGGCTGGCCGGCGCTATCCCCGGAGACAATCGTCGAAGTTGCCGACGCCGGGGTCAGCGCGATCGGCATCGACACGCCGACTCTCGGCGCCGTTCAGGACTCGTTTGGCCCGCATCTCGCGGCACTTGAGCGGGGATTGGTGGTCGTCGAGGAGCTGGTTGGCCTCGGTGAGCTTCCGGCCGTGGGGGCACTTTTCATCTTCCTGCCCTTGAAGCTCGTCGGCGGAACCGGCGCTCCCGGCCGCGCGATCGCACTCGTCGAGGAGAACGTTGATGGCTGATCAAATCGCGGTCGCAATCGTCGGCAGCGGCAACATCGGCACTGACCTGCTGCACAAGGTTCTTCGATCCAACGTGCTTGAACCCGTGGCGTTGGTCGGGATCGACGAGACGTCGGACGGGTTGGCGGCTGCGCGCAGAATGGGCGTCTGGACGACGGCCGGTGGGCTCGACGCATTCCTCGCAGACCCGATCTCCGACGACGTGGCGATCGTGTTCGATGCAACCTCGGCGGCGACTCACATCGAGCATTCGCCGAAGCTGAGAGCGGCCCGAAAAGTCGCACTCGACCTGACGCCCGCGGCGATCGGGCCTCTGATCGTTCCGGCGGTTCGGTCTCCGGTGCTCAACGGCGTGCTGCCCTGGAACCTCAACTTCGTCAGCTGCGGCGGCCAGGCGACGACACCGATCGTCCATGCGATCGCCGGCGTCGTCGGCGGCGTGCACTATGCCGAGATCGTCTCGACCACGGCGAGCCAGAGCGTCGGGCCGGGAACCCGGGCGAACCTCGACGAGTACCTCAACACGACCGCACGGGCCCTGGTCGAGATCGGGAACGCGTCGTCGGCGAAGACGATCGCGATCATCAACCCCGCCGAGCCGCCGATCGTCATGCGCAACACGATCTACGCGCTCGTCGATCGTGGCCATGAGGAGGCGATCACCACGGCGGTACAGCGTGCGGTCGAGGAGGTCAGCAGCTACGTCCCGGGATACCGATGCCTCGTTCCGCCACAGTTCGAATCAACCCCGGACGACGCGGTTGTCAGGGTCATGACCGTGACCGAGGTGGAAGGCGCCGGGGACTACCTGCCGCCCTACGCCGGCAACCTCGACATCATGACGAGCGCCGCCGCACGGGTCGCTGAGCAATGCGCGACCGCTGTGTTAGCCGGTGCAGAATTCGCCGAGCAGACGGAGGGGGTCAGATGACCGCTGTGACGCTGCTTGACACGACCCTGCGCGACGGCTCCCACGCGGTCAGCCATCAGCATTCGCTCGACGACACGAGAGCCGTCGTGAGCTCGCTCGCGAGCGCCGGCCTCGAGATCGTCGAACTGGCCCACGGCGACGGACTCGGTGGAAGTTCGGTCCATTTCGGACTCGGCGCAGAGCGCGATCTCGACCACATCGAGGCCGGCGCGGCGGTCGCCGGCGTGACCCGGATCTGCGCGCTCGTGGTCCCCGGGCTCGGAACGGCTGACGATATCCGCGCTGCGGCTGCGCAGGGGCTCGGAGCGGTCCGCGTTGCGACGCACGTCACGGAGGCGAACCTGGCCCGGCCCCACATGACCGTCGCGAAGGAGGAAGGCCTGCTTCCGATCGGCTTTCTGATGATGACCCACATGGCAACGCCGGCGCAGGTGGCCGAGAGCGCGGCCCAGCTCGAGTCCTACGGCGCCGAAGTCGTCTACCTCGCCGACTCCGCCGGACACCAGATCTCGGACGACATCGTGCGCAGAGTCGACGCGATCGTCTCCCGGCTTGAGGTTGCGGTCGGAGTCCATACACACAACAACCTTGGATTGGCGATCGCCAATGCTCTCGCGGCAGCGCAGGCGGGGGCCACTTACATCGACGGGACGCTGTGCGGCCTTGGAGCCGGGGCGGGGAACGCCCAGCTCGAGGTACTGGTCGCCGTGCTCGAGCGAGCGGGGTTCAGCACGAGCGTCGATCTCGACGCGATCATCGAGATCGCCGAGACCGTCGGCCGACCGCTCCTTCGCCGTCCACAGGTCGTTGACGCCGACAGTCTTTTGATCGGCATCGCCGGGCTCTACAGCACCTTTCTGCTTCCGACCCGGCACGCGGCGGCGGTCTACGACGTGCCCACAAGTTCGATCCTTCGTGAGCTCGGCAAGCGTCAGCTGGTCGCCGGCCAGGAGGACATGATCATTGACGTTGCGTATGGGCTATCGACAAAGGTGCCTACTTGATTAGCGGCGGCAGCCGCACCGGTCTGCCGGGATCGTCTGAACAGGAGTGAGGAGACATGTCAACTCGCGAACGGGAGTGCCCCCCCAATAGCCGACGGCGATGGCTGGCGACAACCTGCGTCGCCCTCGCATTAGCGGCGCTGGCGGTGGCCGGCTGCGGTGGCTCGAGCAGCAACACGTCCAAGGCTTCGAAGAATGTGAGCTTCGCATTGCCGCCGTCGTCGCCTCCGACTTCGATCTTCCCGCTGCTCAGCTCGGCCCAGTACACGAACGTAAACCTGAACCAGTTCACGAAGCTGATGTTCGTGCCTCTGTACTGGATCGGACATGGGAGCACAGTTCTGACGGCCAACGCGACGCGGTCGATCGGCAACCCGCCCGTTTGGTCCTCGGATGGCCGCACGGTCACGATCACACTCAAGCACTGGATGTGGTCGAACGGAACCCAGGTGACGGCGCGCGATGTCGAGTTCTGGCAGAACCTGGTCAAGGCCAACAAGACCGACTTCGGCGGCTACGTGCCCGGTGCGTACCCGGACAACATCACCTCGACCAAGGTCGTCAACCCGACGACGGTCAGGTTCACCCTCGACAAGGTCTACAACCACGAGTGGTTCCTATACAACGAGCTCTCGCAGATAACCCCGCTTCCGCTCGCATGGGACAAGACATCCGCGAGCGGATCAACGGGCACGGCTGATCAGACGCCCGCAGGCGCCAGAGCGGTTTACAAGTACCTCGAGAACCAGAACAAGAGCCTCACGACCTACGCGACGAACCCGACCTGGAAGATCGTCGACGGTCCGTGGCACCTGAAGAGCTTCAATACGACCGGCAACGCCGTATTCGTCCCTAATGCCAAGTACTCGGGTGCAAATAAGCCTCAGATCACCCAATTCACGGAGGTGCCGTTCACGAGCGCAACGGCCGAGATCGACGCGATCCGCGGCGGTCAGGGACCGAGCATCGGCTACGTGCCGTTGACCGACGTCAATCAGATCGGCTTTTTGAAGTCGCAGGGATACCAGGTCGCGCCGTGGCCCGACTGGAACATGAATTTCATGGCGATCAACTTCAACAATCCCACCGTGGGTCCGATCTTCAAGCAGCTGTACCTTCGTCAGGCGCTCCAGCACGTGATGAACCAGCCGCTGCTGGTCAAGGACGCCTACTCCGGGTACGCCTGGGCCGACTATGGGCCCGTGCCGCCCGTGCCGGCGAATCCGTACGTCTCGTCGTTCGCGAAGCAGAACCCCTACCCGTTCAGCACCTCACAGGCCGGCAGCCTCCTCGCCAGCCACGGCTGGAATATGGTCGGCGGAGTGCGGACCTGTCAGAGGGCCGGATCGGGGCCAACGGACTGTGGCGCTGGAATCAAGCAGGGCACTGCGCTGCGCCTGAACCTCCTGTTCGCCTCCGAGAACCCCCCGCTCAAGGTCGCGATGCAGCAGTATCAATCTGCCGCCGGACAGGCCGGAATCAAGATCAACCTCAGCCAGGCGCCGATCCTGACTGTGTTTGGCGACATCAGCCCGTGCAGCGGAGCGAAATGCACCTGGCAGATCGCGAATTACGGCATCGGCTGGACCTACTTCCCGGATTACTATCCGACCGGAGAGGACAACTTCCTGACCGGTGCCGCGACCAACTTCGGTGGTTACAGCAGCCCCGAGGCGGACAAGCTGATCCGCGCAACGTTGCAGGCGCCGCCCGCATCGGCGCAGTCAGCCCTCGAGCAGTACCAGAACTATCTCGTGTCGAACCTGCCGTGGATCTGGCAGCCGAACTACGACTACCAGATATCGCTGGTCAAGAACGGCCTGAGCGGTGTCACACCGCAGAGTCCCGCGCTGATCGTCGACCCGACGACATATCACGTGGGCTGAGGTCTCGCGTGCCTGATGTGACCAGCGGTGCCGTGACCGCGCCGAGGAGGCGATGACCGCCTATATCGCTCGGAGGCTCGGCCAGGCGCTGCTGGTCATCATCGGGGTCAGCCTGATCGTATTTCTGATCACGAAACTGCTGCCAGGCGGGCCGGCACGAGCGATCCTCGGGCCACGAGCCACCCAAGGCCAGATCCACGCCTTCCTGGTCGCGAACGGCTACACCAAGCCGATCTTCGTTCAGTACGTCGACTACATCTCGCGATTGGTGCGGGGCAACCTCGGTTTCTCATACCACTACAACCAAAGCGTTGTCCTGCTCTTGAGCCAGAACCTGCCCAAGAGTGCCTTGCTGATCGGTCTCGCCTACGTCGTCGCGCTGGTGATCGCGATCCCGATCGGCATGATTCAGGGCGTCAGGCGCAACAAGGTGAGTGACTATGCGCTGACCGGAATCGCATTCATCGGTTACTCGATGCCGCTTTTCTGGCTCGGGATCATCCTGATTCTCCTGTTCTCGGTCACGCTCCACTGGTTCCCGCCGGAAGCGCCTCAGGGAGCGACCGTCGGCGCGGTCCTGCAACAGCCCTCCGCCCTCGTGCTCCCGGTCGTCACGCTCGCGATCGTCACCATCGCCCTGTTCAGCAGGTTCGTGCGCTCATCGACGATCGAGAATCTAACCCAGGATTACGTTCGAACCGCGCGTGCCAAAGGCGTGCCCGACCGGCGCATCCTGTTCGGGCACGTGCTGCGCAACTCGCTGATTCCGATCATCACGTTGGTGGGGTTGAGTCTGCCCGTGATGATCTCGGGCGCGGTGATCGTCGAGGCTGTGTTCAACTACCCCGGGATGGGGCTTCTGTTCTGGAACGCCGCGACGACGCAGGATTATCCGGTGCTGATGGGCTTCACGATCGTCGTTGCTTTCGCCGCCGTGCTGGGCAGCCTGATCGCGGATCTGCTGTACGCCGTTGCCGACCCACGGGTGCGCCTGGCATGATCAGCGCTGCTCACCGGATCAGCGCAGTTCGATGCCCGATCTCGACCGGGAATTGGTGGCATGGGCGTTACTAGGCAGGGGCCCGAGCAGTTGCTCCCCCTCAGTGACGAGCCCACTGGGGCCGGGCCAAGCGAGCCTGCGGTCGGATCCACGTGGCGGAGCATCCTCGACGCCTTCCTCGAGCACCGGCTCGCGGTCGTCGGCGTCGGGATCGTCCTGCTCGTGATCGCGTTCTGCTTTCTCGGGCCGCTCTTCTACCACACGAATCAGGTCCAGACCGACCTCGCCGCAGCACATCAGGCACCGAGTAGCGAGCACCCGCTCGGCACCGATGCTGCGGGCTACGACGTCCTCGGTCGGTTGATGATCGCCGGCCAGACGTCGCTCGAGGTTGGGCTGGCCGCGGCCCTGCTGGCGAGCTTCCTGGGTACCGCTTGGGGTGCGGTCTCGGGGTTCGTCGGGGGTTGGGTCGATGGCCTGATGATGCGAATTGTCGACTCGTTCCTGGCGATCCCGCCGCTGCTCCTCGTGATCCTCGTTGCGAGCATCTACGGGCCGACAAAGCTCGTGCTCATCCTCGTGATCGCCCTCGTCTCGTGGCTCGGCACGGCTCGGCTGGTGCGTGGCGAATCGCTTTCGCTCCGCGTGCGCGAGTACGTGCAAGCGGCGAAGCTTTCCGGCGCCCGCAACTGGTGGATCGTATTGCGGCACATCGTCCCCAACGTGATCGGGACGATCGTGGTGCTGACGACGTTCGCCGTCGCCGACGCGATCCTGCTGCTCTCCGCGCTCGGCTACCTCGGCCTCGGGCCCCCACCACCAGCGGCGGACTGGGGCGGCATGCTGACCGACGGACTCAATTACGCCTACGACGGCTACTGGTGGCTCATCTACCCGGCCGGAGTGGCGATCGTTCTCACCGTGGTCGCGTTCAACCTGATCGGCGACTCTCTACGTGACGCGTTCGATGTGCGGCTTCGCAGGCGATAGTCGATGCGATCGGGCACTCCACGACCAGGCGGGCGGTGACCGGTGACGGCGCTGCTCGAAGTCAACGACCTGAGCACGCAGATACGGATGCGCCGCTCGACCGTCGAGGCGGTGGACCGCGTCTCCTTTACGGTCGGCGCCGGCGAGACGGTCGGACTGGTGGGCGAGTCAGGGTGCGGCAAGTCGATGACGGCGATGTCGATCCTCAAGCTGCTGCCGGCCGGCGGCCGGATCGTCGGCGGAAGCATCCGCCTCAACGGCGTTGACCTGACGGCGCTCTCGGAAAAGCGGATGCGAGAGGTGCGTGGCAACGAGGTCGCGGTCGTGTTCCAGGATCCGTTCACGGCCTTGAATCCGACGATGTCGATCGGCAACCAGATCGCCGAAGCGGTGCTGATGCACCGAGACGTGTCAAAGGCACAGGCCCGGGAACGCGCGGCAGAAGTGCTGGACCTGGTCGGGATCGGCAAGCCCCAGGAGCGGATGAACGCGTTCCCGCATGAGCTCTCCGGCGGCCTGCGCCAACGAGTGGTGATCGGCCTGGCGCTCGCCTGCGAACCGAAGCTCTTGATCGCGGATGAGCCCACGACGGCGCTCGACGTCACGATCCAGGCACAGATCCTGGGGCTGCTCGACGACCTCAAGGAGCGCCTGAAAATGGGCATGCTCCTGATCACCCACGATCTCGGCGTGATCGCCGGTCGGGCTGATCGCGTCGTCGTGATGTACGCCGGACGCGTAGTTGAGACCGGGGAGACCGGCGAGCTCTTCGCTCACCGACGCCACCCCTACACCGCCGCGCTGATGGAGTCGATTCCTCGCATTCGCGGCGATCAGCGAGGCATCCTCTACTCGATTCCCGGCATGCCCCCGGACCTGACCAACCCGCCACACCACTGCCGGTTTGCCGCTCGCTGTCGCTACGCGCAGGACCGGTGCCGGCAGGAGGAGCCGGAGCTCGTTGGAAACGGGACCAACCATCTCCAGGCGTGCTTTTTCCCAGTAGGTGACGCGGCCAGCGATCCACGGATCCAAGTCAATGGCGCCGGCGCTCCGAATGGGGCTCCCCCGCCGTCAGCCGATGTGCAGACAACGCCACTGGTGGTCCTCGATCACGTCGTGAAGGAGTTTCCGATCAGGCAAGGCATCCTGCAGCGACGCGTCGGCGGCGTACAGGCGGTGTCCGACGTCTCCCTGGAGATCGCCGCTGGTGAGACATTCGGACTGGCGGGCGAGTCAGGGTGCGGCAAGACCACCCTCGGCCGACTGATCGTCGGACTCGAGCGACCCGACGCGGGCACGGTCTCGGTCGGCGGTCAGCTGATCTCCGCCTTGAGCGGCGCAGACCTTCGCCGTGCCCGGCGCGACATTCAACTCGTGTTTCAAGATCCGTACAGCTCGCTCGACCCCAGGATGCGGATCAGCGCGACGCTGCGTGAGCCGCTTCGCGCTCAGCACCTCGGTACGCGGTCAGAGCAGTTGGCTCGCATCCGCGAACTCCTGGACGAGGTTGGATTGCCGAGCCGCGCGGCGCAGCTCTACCCACACGAGTTCTCTGGTGGCCAGCGCCAGCGGATCGGCTTTGCGCGTGCGCTGACCGTCGCCCCCCGCCTCGTCGTAGCCGACGAGCCCGTGTCCGCGCTTGACGTCTCGATCCAGTCTCAGATTCTGAACCTCATGAAGCGTCTCCAGGGCGAGCGCGAACTCACCTACCTCGTCATCTCTCACGACCTCTCGGTGCTGCGCTACCTGGCCGACCGGATCGGGATCATGTACCTCGGGAAGCTCGTCGAGTACGGACCCAGCCGCGAGGTCTACGAGCAGCCGGCCCACCCGTACACCGCCGCACTGCTCGAAGCGATCCCAATGCCCGATCCGGCCGACGTGAGCCACACGTCCAAGACGCGCCTCAAGGGCGAGCTCCCGTCGGCGGCCGATCCGCCGTCCGGATGTCGCTTCCGCACCCGCTGCCCCCGGGCGCAGGCGATCTGCGCCGAGGTCGAACCGCCGATGCGCCCCTACGGCGTGCAAGCGCACCGCGCCGCATGCCACTTCCCGCTGCGGCCAGCGCTCGACGACGGGCCGTCCGATTCCCAGCTCGACGACGCGCCGTCCGATTCCCATCTCGACGACGCGCCGTCTGATTCCTAGCCGCGACCGCGGTCGCTCAGCGTTCGGCACGGTCCGTCCAGGTCACTCTTGCCGGCGTGATGCTTTTGGTCTACCCTCTAGCCCATTAGCCCATTGAGCCGACAGCCACGTCCGCAGTCGTCAACCGTCGCGATCATCGGCGCTGGTTTCAGCGGCATCGCGGCGGCCGTGGCCCTCAAGCGTGAGGGGATCGAGGACTTCACGATCTTCGACAAGGCACCCGGGGTGGGCGGCACCTGGTGGGCCAACCGATATCCGGGGGCGGAGGTCGATCTCGAGTCTCACATCTACTCATTCTCGTTTGCCCGCACCGATTGGACTCGTACCCACGCCTCTCGCCAGGAGTTGCAGCAATACCTCGAAGCCGTGGTTGACCGCTTTGGTCTGCGGCCCCACCTGAGGCTCGGCGAGAAGATCGAGACGGTCACGTGGGCCCCACACCAGAGCGCCTACGAGGTCACCACCTCGTCGGGCGAGCTTTACCCCCTGTTCACCGCGGTGATCAGCGCGGTCGGCTTTCTCGACATACCGGTGGTGCCGGCGTTCGCGCGGTTTGGCCATCCGTTCGAGGGTGAGATCACGCACACCTCTACGTGGCCGGAGCGTCTCGAGCTGACCGGCAAGCGAGTCGGAGTCGTCGGCACTGGATCCTCGGCGGTCCAAGTGGTGGCCGAGGGGGCCAGGCGCGCTGCCTCGGTCAAGGTCTTCCAGTCAAGTCCGAACTGGATTCTTCCAAAGGGCAGCCGCGACTATGGCGAGCGCGAGCGCAGGTGGAACGCCAACCGGCTCGTGCACGCCTGGCGCCGCGCCAAGCTATACGTGACCTACGACGTGCGCCAGTACCGGGCCAGCCATGCGCGCCCGGACGGCTGGTCCTACAGGCGTCGCAGCCGGGCGGCGCTTGACCACCTCAGCACCTCGCTGGCTGGTCACCCCGAGCTCCGCAGACTCCTGACCCCTCCGTTCGCCTTCGAAGGCAAGCGGACTGTGATCAGCGACGACTATTACGAGGCCCTCACGCGTGACAACGTGACGCTCGTTCCCCACGTCGTCACCGAGCTCGCGCGAGGAGGGGTAGTCACCGCCGACGGCGCCGAGCACGACCTCGACGTGATCGTGCTCGCCACCGGGTTTGACGCCGCAAATTACCTAGGGAGCTTCACGGTGACCGGGGTCAGCGGTGTCGAACTCCACGAGCAGTGGGATGGCGAGCCGCAGGCCCTCCTCGGGCTGATGACCCCGGGGTTTCCCAACTTCTTCATGCTCTACGGGCCGAACACCAACTCGGTTCCGCTGGTCTCCTTCTACGAAGCCCAGGCTCGCTTCGCCGCGAAGACGATCGCCAGATTCGACCGGTCTGACCGGCGTGAGGTCCACGTGTCGCGGCGCCTCACCGATCGCTACAACGCGTGGCTCCAGAAACGGCTGCGGCGAACGGCGTGGGGCGCGGCAAGCAACTACTACCAGGCTGGTTCGGGGCGGATCGTCTCGCAGTGGCCGTTCAGCGCAAGCTTCTACATCGCCGCCACCCGGGTGGCCCGCCACGTCGCCCTGAGCTACAGGGGCAAGAGTCCGGCTACGCCGACGCCATCCGCTACCTCGACACCATCCGCTACGTCGACGCCATCCGCTACGTCGACGCCATCCGCTGCGCCGGCCGCGACTCGAACTCCGCAACGCCCGCAAGCAGCTAGGCTGGCGCACTCAACCGGCGCCCAAGCACCAGGAGGAGTACGACGCCCCAACTAACGATCGCTGATGGTGTAGAGCTGGCCTACGACGAGCGCGGAGACCAGGACGGCCAGCCGCTGGTCCTGATCCACGGCATTTCGATGAGCCGCCGCTACTTTCACCGCCAGATGGAGCCGCTGAGCCGCCGCTACCGCGTGATCGCCCTTGACCTCCGCGGTCATGGCGACTCGAGCAACGCGCCGGCCGGCCACACGATTCCTCACTACGCGCGTGACCTGGAGCGATTCATGTCCGCGCTCGAGCTCGAGCAGCCCGTGCTGCTGGGATGGTCCATGGGCGCCTTCGTGATCCACGACTACGTCAAGCAGTTCGGCACCAGCGCGCTGGCCGGGGTGATCGTCTCCGGCGAGTCGGCGTCTGACTTCAAGTGGGACGGGTTCCCGCATGGGCTCGTGGACCTGGCGACGCTGCACGAGTTCATGACCGACGTCCAGGAGGACCGCGAGGGGTTCATCCGCCACCTGGTGGCGGAGATGTTTCACCAGCAGCAGGACGCGAGCGA
>DATNKY010000646.1:0-8459 GCA_035603155.1 Solirubrobacteraceae bacterium | reverse complement strand
TCGCTCGGGCGGGTGCCCGAGCGGCTGGCGCACGACACCGAGGTCGGCGCCTACCTGCTCGAGCCGGCCCGGCGCGCCTACCCGTTCCGGGAGCTGACGGAGGAGCGCGGCTTCGTCACCTCGGTCGTTGATCCGGCCGCCGCCGACGCCGTGCTCGTCCGCGAGCTCGCCGACTGGCAACGCGAGGAGATTCGCGGCCGTGGGCTCACCGACCTGTTCAACGACGTCGAGCTGCCGCTCGTGCGGATTCTGCGTCAGATGGAGCTCGCGGGGCTGAAGCTCGACACCGAGCGACTGGCGGCAATCTCGACCCGTGTCAAGGAGGAGGCCGACGCGCTCGAGCGGGAGATCTTCGAACTGACCGGCGAGGAGTTCATGCTCGGTTCGCCGCGGCAACTGGAGGAGATCCTGTTCGGCAAGCTCGGTCTTTCGCGTAAGCGCCGCGGCAAGACCGGCTACAGCACCGATGCCCGGGTGCTGCAGGCGATCCGTCACGAGCATGAGGTGGTGCCGAAGATCGAACGCTGGCGCGAGCTGACCAAGCTCGCCCAGACCTACCTGGACGCGCTGCCATTGCTGGTCGACTCGGGCAGCCGGCTGCATACGACCTTCAACCAGACCGCGGCGACGACCGGACGGCTGTCCTCGAACAACCCCAATTTGCAGAACATCCCGATCCGGACCGAGCTCGGGCGCGAGATCCGCGCCTGCTTCATCGCCGAGCCCGGCTGCGCGCTCGTCTCGGCCGACTACTCGCAGGTCGAGCTGCGGCTGCTTGCCCACATCGCCGGCGAGGATGTGCTCAAGGAGATCTTCCGCCGCGGCGAGGACGTCCACACGGCGACCGCCTGCCGCGTGTTCGGCGTCACGCCCGACGAGATCGACCCCGGGATGCGCTCGAAGGCGAAGATGATCAACTACGGCATCGTCTACGGCCTGTCGGCGTACGGGATGGCCGATCGCCTGGACATTCCCCAATCGGAGGCCGACGAGTTCATCCAGCGCTACCTGGCGGGGTTCCCCGCCGTCGGCCGGTTCATCGAGGAGACGATCGAACAGGGCACGGAACACGGCTACGTCTCGACCCTGTTCGGCCGCCGCCGTCAGGTCCCCGAGCTGCGTGCCCGGCGGTGGGAGCTGCGCCGCCAGGGCGAGCGGTTCGCCGTCAACATGGTCATCCAGGGCACGGCGGCCGACATCATGAAGATGGCGATGGTTCGTTGTGACAAGGCGCTGTCAGAGGCCGGCCTGCGCACCCGACTGGTTCTGCAGATTCACGACGAGCTCCTGTTCGAGGCTCCGACCGATGAGGCCGAGCAGGTCAAGGAGCTCGCCGTGCGCGAGATGGCCGGCGCCTACCAACTCGATCCGCCGCTCGCGGTCGAGGCCGGGATCGGGTCTGACTGGCTGTCGGCCAAGTGACGCCCCGCGCCCGCCCGCAAGCGGAAATGCGGACGCGGGGGCGACCGATCTAGCTTCCAGGCCTCAGCTGAGGTGGAAGATGAAGTCGTACTCCTTGCCGCCGTCGCGAGCTTTTAGTCCCATCTGCCCGCGTGTGGTCCGGAATGCGCCGGTTCCGCCGGTGATCGAGAGCACGCTGTTGCGGGTGTCGTAGAACGGTCCCTGGACCGTGATCTGGCCGGCCTTCAAGAACGTCGTCCAGAGGCACTCCCAGACGTGCTGCTTGGGAGCGATCCGGGTGCAGAACCCCTCGTCATGACCGACCTTGCGGGTGTTGGCCGCGTTGAAGACCGGGTTGTTGAAGGTCAGGATGTTGCCCTTCACATCCTTGCCGCCGCCGGTCGGGATCTCCTTATCGGTGATCGCGTGCTCGATCACGTGGATCGTGGCTGAACTGCCGTGGGCGCGGGCCGCGCTGGCCGAGCTGCCGGTGGCGGCGAACGCCCCGGCCGTCAGGGCCGCCGAGACTGCGAGTGTGAGCGTGAGCCGACGTCGCTTGCCGTGTTGCAAAGCTTTCCCCTCCTCGTGGTGGACTCCAGCGGCCGCGATCGTACGACCGACGGCCGGTTGAGTCCAGTGCGACGTCGCCGTGCGAGCACACGGTCAGCCAACCGGGCGCGAGCGCTGACGCCTTGCTCAGGCAGCCGCGAGCGCCGGCGTTCGCTGGACCCCGCCGCCCGCGCCGACGAAATCGGGGTGGGCGACGCCGAGGTAGTGGCCGAACGACCAATCGACGAATCGCTTTGTGCCCATCGCGCGCAGCCCCGGGGCGAGCACTCGCGGTGCGATCTGGGGCACGAGGCGCTGGACTCGGAGCATCCACCGAAACGGCGTCGCGTGAGCCGCCGAGAACTCGTGGTAGCGGCTCAGCGCCTGCCCGCGCGTCTGCTCGCCGGCGATCACGCGCCGCAGTTCGCGTCCGCACGCGAGCCCGAAGTAGAGCGCGGTGCGGATCCCCTCGGCAGTCAGCGGCAGGCAGTGGCCGGCCGAATCGCCGACGAAGAACACGCCGTCCTCGGTCGCTGGGCGCAGCGCATGCGGGATCCAGTTGCCCTGATAGCGGACGGTGTCGGCGCCGAGATCGTCGGCGAGCCGCACCGTCGGCTCGCGCACGTGGTACCGGGGGTCAAACGAGCCGATGCCGATCCGCAGCTCGCCGGCGGCCGGGAATCTCCACCCGTAGCCGGCGGGCACGTACCCGCGGTGGATCCACACCTCGAGGTCGCGTCCGGATCCGTGCGGATGCACTTCCAGGCCCCGGGACAGCAGCGCGTCAGGCGGTTGTACGTTGTCGCCCGCGCTGAGCACTCGCCGCCAGCCGAGCGCATCGACGATCAGCGAGGCGCGGATCTCGCCCCTGTCGGTCACGACCACCCCGTCGCCGTCTCGGCGCTCGACCTTGGCCGTCTCGAAGCCGAAATCGCCCTGGGCGGCGAGTGCGCCGCACAGCGTCCGGTAGTCAAACGTCGAGAACGTCCACGGCAGGTCGTAGCGGACGGTCGTGTGTGGCGTGTGGATCACGAGCTCGCCGAATGTCTGCCGCAGCGACTCCTGCAGGCGCATTGCGGTCAGCCACGTCGTCGGGATGCCGCACGCGGACGTCTGGCGCTCGCCGATCTCGTAGCGGTCGACCACGATTACGTCGGCGCCGCTGCCCGCGAGTTCGCGCGCGACCGCGAGCCCGGCAAAACTCGCACCACAGATCAGAACATCGCAGTCCCGGTCCAGCGCGGTACGCTCGGCGCCGCGTTTGGTGGCTCGCTGGGGCATTGCCGCCTGATGATACGAGCGCTTTACCGGTCTCAAGCACCGGAGGTGCGCGGTCGACTAAGGCCGCACTGCAGGCCAGGTGCGGCTATCCTCCGGTGACCCATGTCTTCAACCACAACTCTGTCCCCACCCGACCAGTCCAACGCGAAGGTAGTCGAAGGCTCCGACGGCCTCCTACTCGAAGTCGACGGTCGGATCGTCCCAAACTACGACGCGACGCTGCATCCCTTCCAGGAGGGCGACGTCGTGACCGGCCACGTCGTCCGGATCGACAACGACGAAGTCCTGGTCGACATCGGCTACAAGTCCGAGGGCGTGATCCCCGCTGGTGAGCTGTCGATCCGCAAGTCGGTCGACCCCGGCGACGAGGTCCACCTCGGCGAAGAGGTCGACGCGCTCGTCCTCACCAAGGAGGATCAGGACGGCCGGCTGATCCTGAGCAAGAAGCGCGCCCGCTTCGAGAAGGCCTGGCGGCGCATCGAGGCAGCCGCCGAGTCCGGCGAGCCCGTCGAAGGCGCCGTGATCGAGGTCGTCAAGGGTGGCCTGATCATCGACCTCGGCGTGCGCGGCTTCCTGCCCGCGTCGCTGGTCGACATCCGTCGCGTCCCCAACCTCGACGAGTACATGGGCCAGGCGATCGAGTGCAAGGTGATCGAGCTCAACCGCTCGCGCAACAACGTCGTCCTCTCGCGCCGGGCCGTGCTCGAGGAGCAGCGCAAGGAGGACCGCGAACGGATCCTCGACCGGCTACAGCCGGGCCAGGTCGTCGAGGGCACGATCTCGAACATCGTCGATTTCGGCGCGTTCGTCGACCTCGACGGCATCGACGGCCTGATCCACATTTCCGAGCTTTCGTGGTCGCATGTGAATCACCCGTCGGAGATCCTGAACATCGGCGACGAGGTCAGCGTCAAGGTGCTCGACATCGACCGCCAGCGGCAGCGGATCTCCCTGGGCCTCAAGCAGACCCAGGAGGACCCATGGCAACGGGTCGTCGACACCTACAACATCGGCGACGAGCTCGAAGGCAACGTCACCAAGGTCGTCACCTTTGGCGCGTTCGTCGAGATCCTCGACGGCGTCGAGGGTCTGGTCCACATCTCCGAGCTCGCGCAGCACCACGTCGACAACCCACGCGAGATCATTCAGCCGGGCGACCCAGTGCGGGTCAAGATCCTCGAGATCGACTCCGAGCGCCGCCGCCTGTCGCTGTCGATCAAGCGCGTCGAGGGCCAGGTGCTCCCGGTACGCCCGATCGAGCCGCCGGTCGACGGGAGCGTGGGAGCGCTCGACGACGTCCCCGAGCTCGGACTGTCCGAGGACGTGTTCTCCGCGCCCGACCCAGAGTTCGAATCCGGGCAGGGGTTCGAGTCCGACGCGGCGCTCGAGTCCGAGCCGGCGCTCGAGTCCGAGCCCGATGTTGACGCTGCGACCGCTGTCGAGCCCGAGCCGGAGCTTGAGTCCGCGCCCGATGTAGACGCTGCGACCGAGCCCGAGCCCGAGCCCGAGCTTGAGTCCGGGCCGGCGCTCGACTCCGATCCCGAGTCCGAGTCCGAGCCCGATGCCGGCGCCGCGACGGCCGCCGAGCCCGAGGCGTCGGCGGCAGAGCCCCCGGCGCCGTCGGCGGACGAGTTCTCACCGGCCGATGGTCAGGACGAGCCGCCCTCGAGCCCGAACGGGGCCGCGGCGGAAGCCGAGCAGCAGTCGGACGCTCAGTCGGCTTAGCCACACAGAGACGGCATCGGGGTGTGATCCCCTTCATCGGGTTGACGGGCGGCATCGGTGCCGGGAAGTCGACGGCGCTCGATGCGCTGGAGCGACTCGGTGCGGCGTCCCTGTCGACCGATGCCGTCGTCCACGAGCTCTACGAGTCCGACGACGTCCGCGATGCCGTCGTCGGCCGGTTCGGCCCTGGCGTACTCAGCGGCGGGGCGATCGATCGCGCGGCGCTCGCCGAGCTGGCGTTCGGAGCCGACGGTGGGAGAGCCTGGCTCGAGCAGCTGCTCTGGCCGCGCGTCGGAGCCCGGGTCGCGGCCTGGCGGGGCACGCTCGCAGATCGGACGCCGTCTCCGCGGGCGGCCGTGGTCGAGGTCCCGCTCCTGTTCGAGTCCGGGATGGAGTCGATCTTCGATGCGACGATCGCGGTGATCACGGAGGAGGAGACCAGGCATCGCCGAGCGTCCGAGCGCGGCCATCAGGCGCTCGACGAGCGCGCCGCGCGCCAGCTGAGCCAGCAGGAAAAGTCGCAGCGAGCGACGTACACCGTCGTTAACGACGGCACAGTCGCCGATCTCGAGCGTAAGTTGTCAACGATTCTTGAAATGCTTCAAAAGTGAGCCCGCAGACGGTCACCGCAGCCCGTAAGCGGTCGTCGCGCCGGCCGAGTGCCGCGGCACGGCGGGCTGCCCGCCGGCGGCGGCGAACAGTGCTGGCGTTGGTCGTGGTCGCGCTGGTCGTGGTCGCGGCGGTCATGGTGCTGCCGCTGGCCCGCAAGGCGGTCAACGAGCTCGGTCTCCCGCTCCGTTACCAGAGCGTGATCACGACGCAGGCGGCGGAGAAGCACCTGGATCCGGCGTTCATCGCCGCCGTCATCTACGCCGAGACGAAGTTCGATCCACGCACGTCCTCGGCGGGAGCCGTCGGGCCGATGCAGATCCTCCCCGAGACGGCCCAGTTCCTCGCCCGCAAGTCGGGCGCGACCACCTTCAAGACGTCTGATCTCAGCGATCCCGCCGTCAACATCGCCTACGGCAGCTACCTGCTGCGCTATCTGCTGGACCACTACCACGGCAACAAGGTCGACGCGGTCGCGGCCTACAACGCCGGGCCTGCGAACGTCGACAAGTGGGTCGCCCAGGCGCGAGCGAACGGTCATGCCCTGCGGGCCCACGACATCCCGTTCCCCGAGACGCGGGCGTACGTCGAGCGGGTGCTGCAGGCGCAGAAGGACTACCGCCGAACGTACGCGAGCGAGCTCGGCTACGACTGAGCGGCGCTGACGGGCTTCGCAAGGCGGTCGCCGGCCGGGACCCGCCGCCGGTCACCGCGTCGGACGACGTCGGCGAGCAGTTGCAGGACCAGCAGCATCGCCAGCCCCAGCAGCGCCGTCGATGCGATGTAGATCGGCCACGGACCCATCACGTTGAGCAGCGAGCTGTGGATCGGCTTTGCACGGAGGTAGACGTAGTTGCCGCCGGTCAGCAGGTCGCCCACACCCGCCGCGGCGGCGAACGCGAGCGTGATCGCGAACACCCGGTACGCCGCGCGTGGCCGCGGGTAGATCCCGCATCCGAACACGAGCAGACAGGCCGCCGTGACGGCGCCGATGTGGTACGCGAAGTAGGTGAAGTAGTAGACGCTCGGGAACGTCTGGCCGAGGTCGGGCGTCAGCGTCGCCTGCAGGGACGCTGTCAGGCCCCAGAAGTAGACGAGCTCGACCGCGAGCCGGCGGCGGGTCCAGAGGGCTACGATCGAGATCAGCGAAACGGCGTCGGTGAGCTGCAGCGGCAGGTCGTACTTGACGCTCCAGATCCCGTTGACGACGTCAGCGACGTACTCCCCGATCCAACCGGCGAGGATCACCATGGCGAGCGCGCGGGAGTAGATCGTCACCCACTCGCCGGGGTGACGGCGTGGCGCCCAGATCGAGAACCCGGCCGCGAGCACGAGCACCGCGAGAGCTGCCAGGTGGGCGTCAGAGAACTGTCGCATCGTCGGATCCGATCGGGGTCTCGGGTACGTCCGCCGGCCGCGATATGTTCATGTGTCCACCGATGCCTAAGTTTGAGCTAGACGGCACCTACCGTCCAACCGCCGATCAGCCGGCCGCCGTGCAGAGCCTCGCCGAGGGGATCGACGCAGGCGAGCGGTACCTGACGCTGCTCGGCGCGACCGGGACCGGGAAGACGATGACGATGGCCGCGACGATCGAGGCGGTCCAGAAGCCGGCGCTCGTGATCGCCCACAACAAGACGCTCGCGGCGCAGCTGTGCAACGAGTTTCGGACCTACTTCCCGCGCAATTCGGTCGAGTACTTCGTCTCCTACTACGACTACTACCAGCCCGAGGCCTACGTCCCCAGCAAGGATCTCTACATCGAGAAGGACTCGGCGATCAACCAGGAGATCGACCGGCTGCGCCACTCGGCTACGGCCGCCCTGTTCGCGCGGCGCGATGTCGTGATCGTCGCCAGCGTGTCGTGCATCTTCGGACTCGGCTCGCCGGAGACCTATGACGAGAACCTCCAGACGCTGAACAAAGGGGAGATGATCGACCGCGACGCGTTGCTGCGAAAGCTCGTCTCGATCCAGTACACGCGCAACGACACGGCGCTCTCGCGCGGTACGTTCCGCGTCCGGGGAGAGACGCTCGAGATCTTCCCCGCCTACGCCGAGACGGCCTTCCGCATCGTCCTGTTCGGTGACGAGGTCGAGCACCTGCAGCACTTCGACCCGGTCACCGGAGAGCTGATCGAGGACGACCTCGAGCACGTCGGAATCTGGCCCGCCTCGCACTACAACGTCCGCGAGGGGATGATCGAGGACGCGGTCACCGAGATCGGGCGTGAGCTGAACGAACGCTGCGCGGAGCTCGAGCAGCAGGGCAAGCTGCTCGAGTCCCACCGTTTGCGCCAGCGCACCCAGTACGACATGGAGATGCTGCGTGAGCTGGGGTTCTGCTCGGGGATCGAGAACTACTCGCGGATCCTCGACGGCCGCAACGCCGGCGATCGGCCGTACTGCCTGCTCGATTACTTCCCCGATGACTTCGTCTGCTTCATCGATGAGTCCCACCAGACCGTGCCGCAGATCGGCGGCATGTCCGAGGGCGATCGGTCGCGCAAGCAGACGCTCGTCGACTACGGGTTCCGGCTCCCCAGCGCGATCGACAACCGCCCGCAGACGTTCCAGGAGTTCCTGTCGGTCACGCCGCAGATGGTGTTCGTGTCGGCGACGCCCGGCGAGTACGAGCGGCGCACCTCGGCCCGGATCGTCGAGCAGATCGTCCGCCCGACCGGCATCGTCGACCCCGATGTCGAGGTGCGCGAGACGCGCAACCAGATCGACGACCTGATGAACGAGATCCGCGTCCGGGTCGACCGGAACGAGCGCACACTGGTCACGACGCTGACCAAGAAGATGTCCGAGGACCTGTCCCAGTACCTGCTGGAGATGGGCTTCAAGACGCGCTACCTGCACTCGGAGATCGACACGCTCGAGCGCATCCAG
>DATNKY010000478.1:0-2655 GCA_035603155.1 Solirubrobacteraceae bacterium | reverse complement strand
GCTCCTTCTCGGCGATGAAGCAGGTCAGCCCGCGGTGCTTGGGCTCGGCGTTGGGGTCGGTCCGGACCAGGACGAAGACAAGCCCGGCCCGCAGGCCGTTGGTCACCCACATCTTGGTGCCGTTGATCTCGTAGTTGCCGTCGTCGAGCTTCTTGGCCGAGGTCTTGATCGCGGCGACGTCGGAGCCGAGCTCGGGCTCTGACAGGGAGAAGGCGGCGCGAATCTCGCCGGTCGCCATCTTCGGCAGGTACTTCTGCTTCTGCTCCTCGGTCCCGAACTTCATCAGCAGGTAGGAGCCGATGAAGTGGGTGTTGATCACCCCCGAGATCGAGATCCAGCCGCGCGAGAGCTCTTCGACGATCATCGCGTAGGTCGTCAGGTCGAGCCCCATCCCGCCGTACTCCTCGGGGATCGTGACCCCGAACAGCCCGAGCTCCTTCATCTGCTCGACGATCGGATCCGGGAAGGCGTCCTCGTGGTCGTAGTGCTCGGCGTTGGGGATGATCTGCTCGTCGGCGAACTGCCGCACCATCTCGCAGATCGCGCGCTGCTCGTCGGTCGCGTCCGTGTAACGGCTTGCGATGGCCACAGGCCCGAGAATACGTCAAAACTCTGTAACAACCGCTCGCGCCACCGGGGTCCTTTGGGCATTTTGGACCCATGGCGACCAAGATCCCCAATGGAGCGATCGTCGCGGTCGCGCGACGACAGCACAGGAACGTCACGCGGGCGCAGCTTCTGGCGCTGGGGCTGAGCGCGAAGGCAATCCAACGGCTGGTCGAGCGTGGCTGGCTGCACCGCGAGCACCAGGGCGTCTACAGCGTCGGCACCCCGGCGACCACCCCGCTCGAGCTCGCCGCCGCGGCGGTGCTCGCGTGCGGCCGCGGCGCTGTCCTCAGCCACGGCTCGGCGCTCGCGCTGTGGGGCCTCGCGAAGCGCTGGCCGGAGCCGGCGCACGTGACCACGCCTATCGACCGCCGCCCTTCTGGGCTCGTCGTTCATCAAGCCACCACCCTCTCCCGCGCCGACATCCGCGCCCACCTCGGGATCCGCACCTCGAGCCTCGCCCGCACGCTGCTCGACTGCGCTCCCTCACTGGGCGACAAAGTCCTGACTCGGGCCGTCAACGACGCGCTCCGCTCCCCCTACCTGACCCACGCCCAGCTCGCCGAGGTCGTAAAGCGCAACCCCAGACACCGCGGCACGAAGCTCCTCAACCCATTCGTGCAAAGCCCAACCGGCCCGACGCGCTCCGAGTTCGAGGACGCATTCCTCGAGTTCTGCGCCAAGTACGGTCTCCCCCGCCCGAAGATCAACACGATCGTGTGCGGCTACGAGGTCGATGCTCTGTTCGAACGAGCGCGCGTGATCGTCGAGCTCGACGGCTGGGACTTCCACAACGACCGCCGAGCGTTCGAAGCCGACCGTAGCCGCGACGCGGACATGCTCCAGGCGGGCTTCGTCACGATCCGGATCACGTGGGAGCGGCTGCGCGACCATCCGCGCCGCGAGGCGGCGCGCCTTCAGACAATCCTGGCTAGCCGCGCGTCTGAGCGGGCGCCGCTTTAGCCCGCGCCGCGGACTTGACGCCGTGGCTCCAGGGCGATTCGGGGCGCTGCTGGAGCTCGCCGTCGAGCTCGATGTCGACCCGCTCGTTGAAGAAGCACACGAGCCCCTTGATCGCGACCGCTTCGTCGACTGGGTCGTCGTAGTACCAGACGAGGTCCTTGCCCTCGTCGCCGATCGAGTAGTAGGCGGCGGTGCCCTTGTACGGACAGCGGGTGACGGTGTCGGAAGGCTCGAGCGGCGCGACCACGTCCGCGACCGGGATGTACCACCGGGGCGGCAGGTTTGACTCGAACAGCGCCGTCGCGCGCGTCGTCTCGGCGAGCAGCTCGCCGTCGAGCGAGACCCGGATGTGGCGGTCGGTCGCGAGCACGTCAACCCGGTGGTAGGGGTCACGCGGGTGAACTCCGATCTCCTGGCCCTCCTCCATCCAGCGGCCCATCCGGTCGAAGTAGAACGCGATCAGGTTCTCGATCGGGGGCGCGCCCGGGAGCGGGTCCGGGTAGTACCAGGCACCGTTCTCGACGACCTCGTCTCCAACCCTGATCGTGTAGTAGGACGCGTCGCCCTTCTTCGGGCAGTGCGTGTGACGGTCGGCCGGCTCGAGGAACTCCTCACGTACGTCCTCGGGCGGGAAGTAGTAGATCGGCTGCAGGCCCGACTCGTGCAGCATCATCGCGTGGCGGCTGTCGGCGATCACCTCGCCGCCGACCTCGACCCGGATCCGCTTCGGCGTCGGCTCGAGATACAGCGCCTTGCCAGGCGCCGGTGGCTCGAAGTTGAAGCTGCCCGCCGGCTTGCGGCCGAGCGGCCCAGTCCCGGTCATCAGACCCATGGGTCCAGGGTACCAGTGCCCGTCCGCGCGCCCGTGCGCTACGCCGGCGCGCTATGTCAGCGTGACGATCACAGCCCGGCTCAGACCACGCTGCCCGCTGCGCAACCGCGCGGTCAGCTTGCCCGCCGCCCGATGCTTGGGCGACTTCTCGAGCAGCGCCAGCCCGGCCGGGCGCGCGGCGACCGTCACCGAGGCGCGCTTGCCGGCGCCGATCCGCCGCACCGGGCCCCCGCCGAGCACCGCCTTGCGCGAAC
>DATNKY010000167.1:0-10000 GCA_035603155.1 Solirubrobacteraceae bacterium | reverse complement strand
GACCTCAGCTCGGCCTGTTGCACATACGGATCGACGCGCACCGGATATTCGGCACCGCGATCATCGACTCGAATCTGCAGATGGCCGCCGTGCAGTGCGAGCGACGCCTGAAGCATTCGCCCGCGCGCGTCGCTCGCGTGCAGGCCTGCGTACTGCAGCCCTCCCGGTAACAGGAGCGCGGTGCGATCGAGACGAGCCTTGCCCGGAACCGTGAGCGAGAAGGTCAACCGGCCTGAGCCGGCCGGACGGCGCGGGACATCAAACCCCTGCTCCAGCCCCAGGGGCCCGTTCGCCCACCACTCGGTCACCAAACCGTACGCGTAGCTCACACGATTACTGCTCGCTCGCGGTGAGATCGCGCGCAGCGGCGAGACCGCGCCCGCCCGCCCGAACCCGTCGAACCCGACATCGAAGTGAGTAGAGCCTGCGGTGATCGCAACCGTCGAACGCCGGAAACGCGCCGACAGACGTTGCGCCGGGTTGCGTCCCACCAGATCCACGACGTGGTAGGCGGACTCGTCGCGTCCGAGTGCAGCCGAAATCGGACTCTGCGCGGCGACCGGCAAGCTCAGCAGCGCATGACGCTCAGGCGCCTGCGACGACTTGCTCGACTCCAACACGCCGGACATGGCCCCGACGCACGCGAGCGTCGCACACAGCCCTCCCAGAAGAACGAGCGCAGCTCTGACCCGGCGCGCCCGACACCACGACCGGAGGGCGTGGGCGCATCCCCAGCGCTCGGTGGAGCGCGGCGCCCAATCGACGTCGCTCGCGATGCGTAGCTCGAGGCTCATGATCTCTCCTTTTGAATCGCCCGGGATGAGCGCGACCGGCGCGAACGAGCACCGGCCGTCTCTGGTGCGTGTCCCGCGACCGGCAAACGCCGTCCGCATGCCGATCAGTCTGTGACCCGGACCTGACCTCGACAATCAGGAACCGACCCTGGACTTTTCGCGGGAGGACTCATCGGCTGACCGTTGCGCCGTGATCGATCGCGTGCGGTCGTCCCACGCAGCGTTAAGCACGGTTGCGCCGGACAAACGAGACGACCCGAGCGCCAGGCCGATTGCTCCACGGGGACCGGATGCTCGGGGAGGGGGCGGCCTCGACGGACGGTCTCACTCAGTGAGCGCTGACGGCTGACGTCGCGACTCAGGGCGCGGAGCCTCAGGGTCATGTCGCGGAAAGTCCAGGGGTTGACGCCGATTGTCGGCCGGTCCGCGCCCGCTTACGTTGCGGCGCGTCGGCCAAGAGCTCTCACGAGAAAGGCGAAAACCGTCAATGGCCTATCGATCGGGGCACTCACACCACCACGACCACAAGGGGACCACGATGAATCCGAACTCCACGCAGCATCCTCCCGGGTCAGCCGGCCCGGACGATCCCGCGCGAGCTGTCCGTTCACGCCGCGCGGGCGACGGGGCGATGTCCGCAGCAGACAGAACGAGACGATTGCTGTTGGGCCGCTTCACGCCGGCTGCGCTGGTGGGCGTCATCACACTGCTGATCGCGGGCGGCGGGTACGCCCTGGCCAGCGGTAGCAATTCGCCAACCGTGTGCGTCAAGAAGAACGGCGGCACGCTCTATAAGGCACGCAAGTGCAACAAGCACGATGGCAAGCTCACGCTCCAGAACACCGGCAAGGCTGGGCCCGCCGGACAGATGGGCCCGGCTGGATCGGCTGGACAGGCCGGGCCGGCCGGTCCGACCGGATTGATCACCATCGGAAGCTGGTCGGGGTTCATTCACACGATCCCCGCGAGGAGCACGGCATTCGTGTTCGCAGGTCCGACGACTACCCTGAAGACGAACGCCACACAGACCATCACGGCTTCGGGCGTGGTCGCTCTCGGGATAAGCGAACAGCTCGCAACCGGTGAAGAATTCAATGTCAGCATCTGCCGTCAACCTGCAGCGGGTGGGGCCATAACGGTGCTGGATGGGAATGATGACGACGACTTCGAAGACGTCATCGCTACCTCGAACAGGATCCCCTACGCGATCTCGATGAGCGGACTCCCAGGAGCAGGGAGCTGGAACGTTGGGATGTGCGTTGAGAACCTGAACGCAATTGACCTTGACAACAACGACTTCTCAATCGGGACGGCATTCGTGAGCAACGCGACGTTCATCCCCCCGTCGCCGCCCGTCACGCAAGCCACCGAAGCAGACGAGACACACAGCAGGTGACAGTCGACCACGCGAGCCGCTGGGCGCATCTGGGCCCGGCGGCTGGCGATCGGCTTCGGCGTTTCGCGCCCCGGTCACGCGAACGAGATCACGACCGCTCCCGCCCGTTCAGGCAGGTCGGCGGGACGCCGCTGCGCGGCGGACGACGTCGACGGTACTCGTGATCGATCGGACCAGCTCGATCTGCTCGGAAGCAGTGAGGCTGCCACCCCGGATCGCCGTGGGCCGGGCCGGGGCGCGACCATCGGGAGCCATCACTGGACATTTCGACGCGAACCTGGGCCAGCACCCTCCAGCAGTGATCGACTGCCGGGTTTATGCTGAGCGCCATGGAGGGGACGGGGCCCCGCGTCGCACTGGCTGGCACTACGGAGCCGCTGCACATCGACGCCCGATCACACGGCGGCCAGCTGATCGAACGCGACTGCGAACTGGATACGCTCATGGTCGCCCTGACACGGTTGGAGGACCGCGTCGGCGGCGTTATCACCGTCAGGGGCCCTGCCGGCCTCGGGAAAACGGCTCTCCTCGAGCGCGCGATCGCCCGCGCGACCGAGGTTGGCTACCGAGTTCGCGGCGCCGCGCCCGGTCCGCAAGAGCGGCACTTCGCTTACGGCGTGATACGGACGCTGCTGGAGGCGCCGCTCCACGACGCGAACGCGAGCGAACGCGAGCGGCTACTCGACGGGGCAGCGGCGCAGGCCGGAGATCTGCTGCTCAGCGGGAACCTGCCGGGGCCGAACGCGACGACCAGCGTCGCGCACAGCATCTTCTGGCTGTGCGCTGGACTGACCGACGGAGACGCGCCGATGATGCTCGTCATCGACGATGCCCACTGGGCCGACCGACCGTCGTTGGGAGTGATTAGCTACCTCGCCCGGCGGGTGAGCGACGTCCCCGTGCTCATCATTCTCGCGTTCAGGCCAGACGTTCCCGACGTCGCGTCGGATCTACTCGCGCTGATCGGCGATCGCCGCTTTGCGCAGTCGCTCACCCTGCGGCCCCTGACGGTCGCCGGCTCGGCGCAGCTGATCCGACGTTCCGCGCCGACGGTCTCGATCGAAGTCTGTCGGCGCTGTCACGACGCGGCGCATGGCAACCCTTGGCTCGTGGGCGAGCTTGGGCATCAGGTCGCGTCGCATGGCTCGGACTCGCTGAGCTTCCCAGCTGGCTCAGAACCGCAGGTTCGCACACTCGCGCGCGAGGTGATCGCCCGTCGCCTCGCCGCGCTGGCCCCGCGTGACCGCGCCGTCAGCGCAGCCATCGCCGTGCTCGGCGAACGCGCGCAACCCCACGTTGTGGCGGCTGTCGCCGGAATGTCGTTTGGTGAAGTCGCGGCTGCGCGAGACGCTCTCGCGTCGGCCGGCCTGCTTGGCCCCGATGCCCGGGGGCTCGCTCACGCGCTGATCGGTGCCGCAATCTTGGAGAACTTACCGCGGGCCGAGTACCAGCGACTTCACCGCGAGGCCGCGCGCACGTTGCTGTCGGACGGGGCGCAGAGCGACGTCGTCGCCGGTCACCTCTTGCAGTGCGCCCCGCGCGGCGACAGCGCCGCCACGACGGTGCTGCAGGACGCTGCGATCAACGCCACTCGACGTGGCGCGCCTGACGCTGCCACGGCATACCTGCAGCGGGCGCTCGAGGAACGAGGGCCTGCCGACGATCGAGGCCGGCTGCTGGCCGGGCTCGCGGTGGCCACCTTTGACGCCGGTCTGCCCGGCGCGCGTGATCGCCTCCGCGAGGCGCTCGCCCAGATGGACGATCACGCCAGCCGGGTCGAGCTCTTGACCCGCCTGGCGACGTGGTACGTGCTCGATGCCGGCGATGATGAACTCGCCGCGCTTCTCGACCGGGAGGTCGCCGCCGACCACGACTCCGACACTCGTCTGGCGCTGGAGGTCGCCGCGCTGGAGATGCTGATCATGGTCCCGGACCGTCACGCCGAGCGCGCCGCGCGGCTCGCGGTGCTGACCGACGGCGATGGCGTCAATCCGATCCTGCAACGCGCCGTCCTGGCTCATCGGGCGTGGCTTGCCACCGAGCTTGGCACTCCCGACGCCCCCACCTGCGCCACGTTCGCCCGCCAGGCGCTCGACGGCGACCTGCTGCTCGGCGAGGCGGGCAGCCGCGCCGGCTTTCACTGCTGTGTGCGGGCGTTGATCTTCACCGAGCGCTTCGCTGAGGCCGCAGCCGCGATCACTGCGATGCGCGATGATCACGCCGTCCGTGGCTCCCTGCCCTTGCTTGCCGGGGCGGCCTGGTACGCAGCCGAGCTCGCGCAGCGGACAGGCCGGGTCGCGGACGCCGAGAACGAGGCACGCCTGGCTCTCGACCTCACGCCGGACGACGTCAACCTGTTCACCGGCGGCGCGATCGAGATTCTCGTGTGGGCCCTCGCTGAGCGAGGTGCGTTCGCCGAGGCGCGTGCGTTGTTGGACGAGCACGGTCTTGCAGATGCGATCGGGGGACACATCTGGGAGATCGGCATCCTCCACTCCCGGGCCGTGCTTGCCCTCGCGGAGGGCGACTTTCCTCGCGCCCACGACGAGGCCGTTCAGGCAGGAGCGTTCCGCATCCGCCAGGGCCGGCCCAACCCGGGTTGGACGCCGTGGCGCTCGACCGCGGCGCTGGCGCTGGCCCATCAGGGACGCCAGTCCGAGGCGGCCGAGGTAGCCGCCGAGGAACTCGCCCTTGCCGAGCGGTTCGGCACTACCGGCGCGATTCTGGCTGCGACATACGCGGCGGCCGTGGCTGAACCCGAGGACGCCGCGCGACTCGATCTCTGCGAGACGGTGCTCGCCCGCGGCGGCGGGTCAGGCTCGCTGCTCGACCTCGCGCGCGTTCGGCTCGAGCTCGGTCACGCCCTCAGACGGCTGGGGCGCCGGGTAGAGGCGCGCCCTTCGCTCCAGCTTGTGCTGGCGGACGCGGATCGCACCGGGGCGACGCTTCTGGCCGAACGGGCGCGTCGCGAGTTGGTCGCCAGCGGTCTGCGACCGCGCCGAGCTCAGCGCGTGGGAGCGGCGTCGCTCACGCCCCGGCAACGACAGGTGTGCGAGCTGGCCGCCTGCGGGACCACGAACCGCGCGATCGCCCAGCAGCTGTTTCTGAGTATCAAGACCGTGGAAACACACCTCGCCGCCGCATACGAGAAGCTCGACGTAGAGACTCGGGAAGCGCTGGTCGCGGCGTTGCGGTCGTCGGAAGACGGGGGCCCGTAGGCGATCGCCGCTCCCGGTCGGCCGGGAGCGGGTCGCGCCGGACCAGCACGGTGTTGGCGATTGGGATGATCTCGTCGGGATTCTCCGTGTCATTGATGCGAAGGCGCGGGTGCCTGCGTCATTGGCTGCGCCCGCGCCATCGCACCGTGCGCCAGCGGTCTCAGCCCCTGGTGTCGCTCTCGCAATCGGGGAACCAGCCCTGATCTCTGTCACGCCGCTGGCACCACGCACCGACGATCCAGGAGCCGGACCTCCGCCAGTGCACGGGTCCTCGTGCGGCCCGTGAACCCGAGAGCCCGAGGCCCAGTAGAGAACCGAGCGCAGAGCATCTACGGGTCAGGTGACAAAAGTCCGGGGTGTGATCCCGATTGCCAACCGCGTTCACCGGACCTACGTTGCGTACACGCAGGTAGAGAACGCTCGAGTCGAAGGCGGTAGTCGCGCGGTGTCGCGGACGTGCAGCCAGCTGCGCGGCCTTGCTAAGGAGCGCGCTAAGTCCACGCAATGTGCCGACGGTTAGAACTAGCCGCTCGGGACATATGCCGGCGCGGTGGCCGCGCCGGTAGACGCAAATCGAATCGGGAGGTCGTTCATGTTGATCAGTTTCAAGAATTCGCGTTGCTCGGTCACGGCTATGGTCGGCTGCGGCCCGACTGCGAGTGTCGGTGCCAGCCGAGATCTTGGAGTTCGAGGCGGACGAGAACCCGTCATGAGATCGAGCCTCGTGACTGGGTCCCCGGGCGTCCGACCTACGGCCTTCCGGGAGCCTCGATGAACCCCCAGCTGAACCACATACTCGCTCAGCAGCGCAGCGCCGAGCTACAACGCGACGGCGACCAAGCACGGTTCTCAAGCGGGCCGCCCTCAGCTGGGAGTCGAACAGCGCGGGTGCTGCATCACAGACGACAGCCTTGCGTGTCGGGGTTCACGCTGCACAGGCACCACATTGCCAAGTTGGACCGCTTCGTCGGCCAGGCTCAGCGCGCCGCTCGGCGGGCCGAGCGGGAGTTCGAGGGCGTGAGCATCGAAGTCGATGATCACGGCGTGGTCAGCGTCCACGCGAGGGGGATGATGTCAATGCTGCTCTGAGCTGTGTGGCATGGCTGCGGCTTGCCCGGGGTGTCGCCGCGAAGCGAGAGCGGCCGTTGCCGGAGCGAGTCAGCCGCCGGGGCGTGCGCGGCTGGCCGCTCGTTGCTCGTTGCTCGGCCGCTACAGGGTCAGGCCGGCGACCGGTCGAGTCTTGCCGGCACCCTGTGGCGAACGGTCGATCTTGCGTTCGCGCGGGGGCGGCTCGATGACGCCGAGGCCGCGTTGCAAGAAGCCTGTGCAGTGCTCGGGGCGACGGGTCGCGAGCGCTGGATCGCGAACACCGTCGGCGGGCTCGCCGACGTCGCTCTGCTCCGTGGCGATGTGCAGCCGGTGTGGGCTCGGCTTGGTGATGCGCGCGACCACTATGCCGCGCGGTGTCGCGGACCTGGAGGACCAACTGCGCGGCGTTGCTAAGGAGCGCTAAGTCCACGCAATGTGACGCCGTTTAGAACGTCGCCGCAATGTCGCTCGGGCCGCGCGTTCCCTGTCAGATCGCCTCGTCGTTTTGCGTCTTAAAAGTGACGAGCCAAACCCAAAGCCGGCCGGCACCCGATAAGGCGACGATGAGTCCTAGCCGCGTCGCGTGTCCTAGCTATCGGACATAGAGCCAAACAAACCGCGATGAGCACCGATTCCATTTCACCAATCTGCAAGCCGATGCGTCTTGCAAGAAGCTGTCGTCGGGGCAAACACGCGGCCGGTGAGGCGCCACAGATCGACCTTCGGGCCGCCCAGCCTCACGACAAGGCGCCGATGACGACGGCCCGAACCGCGCGTCGCCTGGCCGGCCCCGTGCTGCTGAGCGCGGTGATCCTCTCGCTGATCCTCGCGGTGCCGCCGCTGCGAGCGGTCGCGCGGCAGGTCGGTCACGTGCAGGCCGGTTGGGTCGTTGCGGCAATCGCGCTCGAGCTCTGCTCGTGCGCGGCGTTCATCGTGATCTTCCGGCTGTTCTTTGACGAGGTGCCCGCCGGGACGGCGCGCGAGCTCGCGTGGGCCGAGGAGGGGTCCGGAGCGGTGCTGCCCGGTGGCGGTCTCGGCGCGCTGGCGCTCGGTGGCGTGCTGCTGCGCCGAACCGGGATGTCGACAAACACGATCATCGAACGCTCAAGCGCACTGTTCTTTTTGACCAGCGCAACCAACGTCGCCGCGCTGGTCGGCGCGGGAGCGCTGCTGGCTGCCCGCGGCGCGCCCGGATCCAGCGAGTTGTTGCGCGCGGGAATCCCGATCTTTAGCGGCCTCGCCGCGACCGCGGCCGTGCTAATGATCCCGATGCTGATCCGCCGCTCACCCGGACGTAGCCGCCCGACCTGGTTCGTTGACCTCGCAGCCGGGATCGGCATCGCGCGCCAGTCGCTGCGCCGGCCAAACTGGCGACTGATCGGAGCGGTTGGCTACCTCGGCTTCGATATCGCCGCGCTCGGCGCAACGTTCGCCGCCACCGGCAAGCCACTCCCGATCGCCCCGCTCGTCCTCGGGTACCTAATCGGCTACCTCGCCAACATCATCCCAGTTCCCGGAGGCTTCGGCGTGCTCGAAGGGGGACTAGCCGGCAGCCTGATCGCCTACGGCGCCCCCGTAACGCAGGCCACCGCAGCCGTCATCGTCTACCACGCAATCGCGTTCTGGATCCCAACCCTCGCCGGCCTCACCGGCTACGCCCTCCTGCGGCGCCGACTCAACCGGCCACAACACACCGCCCCGCAAGAACCGAGCCGCGTCCCGCCGCTCAACCCTCCACGCAAACCAGTCACAGCCTCCACACCCTAAGCCCACGACAATCGCAGTCGCAAAACCCCACGCCCGACGCCGCCCCTCGGCACTAGATCGTTACCGCCGGATTGTCGCCGACGAAGCGGCGACGTCGGCACTGCTGCTTAAGCTGTCCGGCGGCGTTTCCTCAATGCGTGCGACCTCGCGTCGCACTCGGTTGTAACGCCGGCGCTGCCGTGTTCGCGCGGGGGGTCGTCATCGACGCCACCCCCGCGGTCGAGAAGAACCCAACCCAGCCCTAGACACCACCGTCGACGATTTTTCTTCGCCGATCAATCCCCAAGCAGGCAACAGCCTCGAGTGCTACCGCAACGCACGGATTGCCGAGTAGGAAGCGCAACACGTTGGGTCCCCACCCGATGCGAACGAGACACCACCCTAGGATCCGTGACTAACATTCGTGGAGGTTTGATCCAGGTCAACCCCTCGTCCAGGAGGAGCAGGTAATGCGGACTGGCATGCGATACATGGGCGCAGCGCTGCTCACGGGAACCGTTGTTGTTCTCTCGACTGGATTTGCGCTCGGCGCTCGCTCGCGTCCCAACATCAACCATCGTGCTATCGACGCCCAGTTGAATTGCTCGGGGCGCTCGCCGGGGAGCAATCGAGCAACATCAATCCTGTTTGTGAACTCCACGAAGCGGCGTGCCCTCGTCTATTGGCTGTCTTTTAAGAGCAAGCGCGTCCTCTACAACCGACTTCCTGCCCACAAGCAGTACCTCCAGAAGACCTATGTCGGTCACAAGTGGGTCGTGTATGAGTCCGGCAGATGTATCGCGACGACGGTTGCTACCGAACACCATAAGAGGTTCGTGATCCATTAACCGGAGGGCGAGGGCTCAAGCTGCCAGGACGAGAGCGAGTCGCGGTTGAGCAAAATACATAGTGGGTCTCGAAGACCAGGCCGGTCGCAGTGAGCCGGTGTGCGTCGGCCACTGCCGGGAGGGAAGCCTATGCTGCGTGTGTGGGCGTACGGGTCACCCGCGAGTTGGGCACCGGCGATTTGGCGGAGTTCAGGCGTGCCGGTCACGCGCTCGTGGACGCGGTTGCTGATGATTTGGCAGTGCTGCCGGAACGGGCGGTGTGGGAGCCGGTGCCGGACGAGTTGCGCGCGACGCTGCTCGGGCTAGCGCTGCCGGACGGGCCGATCGGTCTTGAGGAGCTGGCGGGGTTGATGGCGGGAGACGTGTTGCCGCATGCGATGGGCAACGGGCATCCGGCGTTCTTTGGCTGGGTCAACTCGCCCCCGGCACTGGCTGGTGTGCTGGCGTCGCTGGCTGCTGCGGCGATGAACCCGAGCGTGGTGTCGGGTGATCACGCCGACGTTCATCTCGAGCGCACGGCAGTGCGCTGGCTGGCGGAGCTGGTTGGGTACCCGCACGCGCCGGGCGGTGGGCTGCTGACCAGCGGGGCGTCGACGGCGACGATCGTGTGCCTGGCCGGCGCTCGCGGCCGCGCGTGCGCCGCGGCGGGGCACGACGTGCGCGGGCGTGGGCTTGCGGGCGGCCCGCGTCTGGTTGCGTACGTGCCGTCTGAGGCGCACAGTTGTGTGTCGCGCGCGCTCGAGCTGCTCGGGTTCGGGCGCGACTCGATCCGGCCGGTGGCGCTGCCGGGCGGGCGTCTCGACGCGGACGCATTGCGCGGCGCGATAGCGGCCGACCGCGCCGCCGGCTTGACGCCTGCGCTGCTTGTCGGCTCGGCTGGAACCGTGAACACCGGCGCGATCGACCCGC
>DATNKY010000408.1:0-2754 GCA_035603155.1 Solirubrobacteraceae bacterium | reverse complement strand
GCACGCACGACTGGTCGCACGTTCCGAGCCGGAGCTGGCAAACGCACTCCTTCCCGCGGTAAGCCTGGGCAGGCATACGTATGAGGGTACCGCCGCCGGACTTTGGCGCTCAGGCTACGTATGTGTTAGGCGGATTCATCCGGTCGGCGCAACACGATCGTGTTTTCGTGTTGATCGGAGGGTTCGTTGTCTGGGAAGCGTGGGCGGTATCGGTTGGTCTCGGTGTCGGAGCGGCGGGTGATCGTGGCGCGGTTCCGGGAGGGTGCTCGGGTGAAGGATGTGATGGCTGAGTTCGGGTTGGCGCACTCGTCGGCGTCTCGGATCGGGCACGAGGCGGTGTTGATGCGCCGCCGGGTGGGGCAGTCGCCGCATCGGTTGTCGTTTGAGGAGCGGGAGCGGATCTCGCGTGGGATTGCGGTGGGCGAGTCGGCACGTGCAATCGCTAGGGCGTTGGGGCGGGCGCCGTCGACGGTGTCTCGGGAGATCCGGGCTGCTGGGGGTCGGCGGCGGTATCGAGCGGTTGGGGCGGAGCGGCGGGCGCAGCGGTGCGCGCGGCGGCCGAAGGCGACGAAGCTGTCGTTGTGTCCTGCGCTGGTGGGCGAGATCGAGCGTGGCTTGGCGCTGGGCTGGTCACCACAGCAGATCTCGGCCAGACTGCGTCTCGAGTTCCCTGAGGATCCCGGGATGCGCATCAGTCACGAGACGATCTATCTGTCGTTGTACGTGCAGTCGCGGGGCGAGTTGCGTCGGCAACTGGCTGCGCAGTTGCGAACGGGACGCGGCACCCGCCGCCCGCGCGGGCGCCAGGAGCAACGTGGGCGGATCCCGGACATGGTGAACATCAGCGAGCGTCCGGCCGAGGTCGAGGACCGGGCGGTCCCGGGGCACTGGGAGGGCGATCTGATCATGGGTGCGGATAACCGCTCGGCGGTCGCGACGCTCGTTGAGCGCCAAACCCGGTTCGTGATGCTTGCCTATCTCGGCACAGATCGCCGGACCGACTGGGTGATCGAAGCGCTCAAGGGCCGGATCAAGCTCTTCCCGGAGCATCTCGTGCGCTCGCTGACCTGGGACCAAGGACGCGAGCTCGCCGCGCACAAGCAGCTCTCGATCGACACCGGCGTGCAGGTCTACTTCTGCGATCCACGCTCCCCGTGGCAGCGCGGCAGCAACGAGAACACCAACGGGCTGCTGCGCCAGTACCTCCCGAAAGGCACCAACCTCGCTGTTCACGACCAGGACACGCTGGACCGGATCGCCGCTCTGCTCAACGGCCGGCCCCGACAGACGCTCGGATGGATGAACCCGGCCGAGAAGATGGCCGAGCTGCTCGCTGGGGCCCCCACCCCCGGGGAGGGTGCTTAAGCGACCATCGCCGCTCCGCCTCGCCCTACGGGCTCGGCTCCGCAACGACGGTCGCTCGCCCGTCCACCCGCGCTGACAGACTCACGCCAGGTGTTGCGCTGACCGCCTGAGCCGGAGTCGACATTTCTTCCCAAACGGAGCGCGTCGGGCTCCCGCTACGCTAATTACCAATGGACGAGCTGTATCGCGAGAACATCCTCGATCACTACAAGCACCCGCACAACTGGAGCCCTCCGGAGGCGGAGATCGAGAGCCCCGACCTGGAGTTCCACGATCTGAATCCGCTGTGCGGGGACGAGCTGACGGTGCAGCTGGCGCTGGACGCCGACGGGCGGATCGAGGACGTGCGGTTCCGAGGGCACGGGTGCGCGATCTCGCAGGCGGCGGCGTCTATGGCCTCGGACGAGGTCAAGGGCATGCACGTGGACGAGCTGCTGAGACTCGACCGATCGTTCGTGCTCGACCTGCTCGGGATCGACATCTCGGCGACGCGGCTGAAGTGCGCGCTGCTGTCGCTCAAGGTGCTGAAGGGCGCCTCGCTCGGCCACTCGGCCGACTGGGAATCGGCTGCGTAGCCCGACCGGGCACCACGTCGTAGCAAATCCTATCTTCGCGCTAGGATTTGTGACGTGCCACAAGTGATCGAAGTGTGCCCCGTCGCCGAGCTCAAGCCCGGCGAGATGCGCCTGGTCGAGTGGGAGGACCTCGAGATCGGCGTGTTCAACTGCGCCGGAACCGTGTACGCGATCGAGGACCGGTGCTCGCACGACAACGGCACGCTCGTCGAGGGAACGCTCGACGAGGAGGAGTGCACGATCGAATGCCCGCGACACGGGTCGCTGTTCGATCTGAAGACCGGTAAGCCGAAGACTTTGCCCGCGTACGTGCCAGTGGACACGTACCCGGTGATCATCGAAGACGAGACGATCAAGCTGGAGGTGGAGTAATGGCCGTAGAGCTCACGGAGAACCAGCAGCTGGCCGCGATCAACGCCGACTATGAGGAGCGCTACGGGTTCCACGATGCGGAGAACTACCTGTACAAGGCTCCCAAGGGCCTGAATCGCGAGATCGTCGAGAAGATCTCGGAGTTCAAGTCGGAGCCGCAGTGGATGCGCGAGTTCCGGCTCAAGGCGCTCGACCACTTCCTGTCACGTCCCCAGCCGACGTGGGGCTCGCCGATGTTGGCCGAAGTCGACTACGACGACATCCACTATTTCGTCCGGGCATCCGAGCGCGCCGAGCGGTCGTGGGACGACGTGCCCGACGACGTCAAGAAGACGTTCGACCGGCTCGGAATCCCCGAGGCTGAGCGCAAGTTCCTGTCAGGCGTGGGCGCGCAGTACGAGTCCGAGGTCGTGTACCACCAGGTGCGCGAGGACCTTGAGCA
>DATNKY010000331.1:0-2897 GCA_035603155.1 Solirubrobacteraceae bacterium | reverse complement strand
AATGCCGACCTCGATCGACGTCTTCGCCAAAGCTCGCGAGTTCGAACGCCTGGAGCAGCTGAAGGCCGTTCGCGAGCTCGGCGCCTTTCCCTACTTCCACGTGCTGGAGGGACCGACCCTGCCGGTTGTCGAGATGGAGGGCGCGAGGCGAATCATGCTCGGGTCCAACAACTACCTGGGGTTGACCGGCGACGCTCGCGTCAGAGAGGGAGCACGCCGCGCGCTCGAGCGCTACGGCACCGGCCTCACGGGGTCGCGATTTCTGAACGGGACGATCGATTTGCACGTGCAGCTGGAGCAGGAGCTGACCGAATGGCTCGGGACCGAGGACGCGATCGTCTTCACCACCGGCCATCAGGCCAACCTTGGAGTGCTCGGGACGATCCTCGGTCCCGGTGACACGGTGATAGCGGATTCCGGCGACCACGCGTCGATCCTCGACGGCTGCATCCTGTCGCGCGCGAAGATGCGGTTCTTCAAGCACAACCGGCTCGAGTTGCTGGAGAAGCAGCTCGGGCGAGCGGGGGACGACGGGGGCGGCGTGCTGGTCGTCGTCGACGGCGTCTACTCGATGGAGGGCGACGTCGCTCCGCTGGTCGAGATCGCCGATCTCTGCGCCCGCTTCGGCGCCCGGTTGATGGTCGATGAGGCTCACGCGCTCGGCGTGCTTGGCGCGCGCGGCGCGGGGACCTGCGAACTGTTTGGGACCGAGGACCGCGTCGATCTCCGGATGGCGACCTTTTCCAAATCGCTCGCTTCGTGCGGGGGGGTGATCGCCGGTCCGAAGGACGTGATCGAGTACCTGCGGATCGCCTCGCGACCGTTCATCTTCACAGCCGCCGGGGTCCCGGCCGCCGTCGGAGCGACCCTGGCCGCGGTCCGTATCTGCCGCTCATCCGAAGGTCCCGAGCTGTTCGCGAGGGTTCTCGACAACGCCCGCTATCTGCATCGCGGCCTGACCGCGCTCGGCTTCCAAGTGCTCCCACATACTCGACTCGCCGACGGCACCGAGGTCGTCACACCGGTTGTCCCGGTGGTCGTCGGTGACGATTGGAAAGCCGTGTTCCTATGGAAGGCGCTCTATGAGAGCGGGGTCTTCGTCAACGTTGCGGTCCACCCCGCGGTCCCGCCCGGCGGCGCGCTGCTCCGCACCAGTGTTATGGCCACACACGATCGATCCGTGCTCGACGAAGCACTCGTCGTCTTCCAAAACGCTAAGCGGACGTTCGAGGCCGAGCATGGTCCGCTGCCCTCCGCAACCAGCCGGTAACAGAAAAACCACGCTCTAAGCACACGGTTCCATAGTTGTGACCTTGCTGTGATGGGCTCTGTCGCGCTAGCTTCTCCAAAGCACAGACGGCCGGGTCAAGCGGCGGCGCAAAGTTTCAACGGAGGGCCGTGCGGGAACGTCGGAGACCGCTAGCCCGGGCTGTCGCGCACGCTCAGCAGGATTAGATGCGCAGTACCCGCTCCGGCGACGCTTTTCCATGCCGTCCGGGCGGTAATCGACAACGAATCCGTCCAGGCGGGCGAGAGCGAAAGGAAGCACCTTCATGCCGCAGACCGCAAAGACGCCATCCGAGCCTCAGCGGCTTCGCGCTCTCGAGCACGCCAACGCCGTGCGCCTCGCTCGCGCCGAGCTCAAGCGCCGAATCGCCGAGGGTGACGTCTCCGCAGCTGAGGTGATCCTCGCCTGCCCGGAGTCGGTCCAGCGGTGGACCGTCGGCGAACTGCTGACGTCGCAGCGGCGCTGGGGCAGCAAGCGCTGCCGCAAGTTCCTCGAGCGGAACGGGATCAGCGAGATCAAGCTGCTCGGGTCGCTGACCGAGCGCCAGCGTCGACTTCTGGCGGCCCAGCTGCGGGACTCGAGGTTGCTATCCGAGCGGATCGGGACGCATCCGGAGACGGCGGCGACACCCGAGCGCGAGCGGGAACTGGTTTCGGCCTGACGGGCGCGCCGTTTCGCCGTTCGGCGAAGCGGCGCGTGTACGGTTTGGCCATGCGGATAGTGACTAGGGGACAGTTCGTCGCATACGCTCCGGACGCGAACGTCGCCGGACGTGATGAATACCCCCGCGCCCCGGATCGGGAACCCGCCCGCCCGGCGCGAACAGGAAGGAAGACAAAAGTCCCAATGGCCCGAATTCGACAGCAGAATGTTTTCGCCGCGCAGTGGAGCCCTAACGGGAGCGCGTTGGGCGCTCCGGATCTAACAAGCCCCGACAACCAGATCTTCGGCGAAAACGTCTTCAGCCCGCTGGTTCAGCGGCAGCGGCTGCCACCGGACGTCTACCAACGGCTGTCGAAGACCCTTGCGACGGGGGAGCCGCTTGACACCTCGCTGGCGGACGCTGTCGCGCTGGCGATGAAGGACTGGGCGCTGGAGAAGGGCGCCACCCACTACGCTCACGTGTTCTATCCGATGACCGGTCTGACCGCCGAGAAGCACGACAGCTTCCTGGATCCTGTCGGCGACGGGACCACGTTCGCGGAGTTCGCCGGCAAGACCCTGATCCAGGGCGAACCTGACGCCTCCAGCTTCCCGTCGGGCGGACTGCGCAGCACCTTCGAGGCACGCGGCTACACCGGCTGGGACGCCACCAGCCCGGCTTACATCCTGGAGAACCCGAACGGCAACACCCTGTGCATCCCGACGGTCTTCGTCTCGATGACCGGTGAGGCACTGGACTACAAGACGCCGCTACTGCGGAGCCAGCAGGCGATGGGCGTGCACGCCGAGAGGGTTCTAAAGCTGTTCGGCCACAAGGATCTCAATCACGTCGTGTCGTTCTGCGGCCCGGAGCAGGAGTACTTCCTGGTCGATCGGCACTTCTTCCTGGCGCGACCGGACCTCATCAACGCCGGCCGCACGCTGTTCGGCGCCAAGCCGCCGAAAG